>CAYQMZ010000212.1:0-10478 GCA_964418725.1 uncultured Pirellulaceae bacterium | reverse complement strand
CCAACAGCGGCTTGAACGCGAGCGCCAATGTGCAGCAAGCACATCCACCACCCAGCTCTTCAACGGCCACGCCATCCATGCTTGTTTCGACCAACGCATGGTCGATCGAAACCATGCCAAACTCGTTGACCAAAACAGACCAATTCTCACCTTCGTTGCGTTGATCGATCAACTTAGCGATCGCGGTGGTCTTGCCCGACCCGAGAAACCCGACGATCACATTCGTCGGAATGCGAGTTCCACTCTTCCAAGCCATACCAGTTTACGGCGACATCTCGGTCGCGGACCTTTGCATAACTTCATACGCAGATTAACATTACCTGCAATATACTTGCATGTAAAGTGTCGCCCTCGCGCCCCGGCAATTCCTGCCTAAGGCCATGGAGCCATACAGTGAAGTCGCCACTCACCACCTGGAAACGAATGCGATGAGTCCCGATTTTTCCAAGTCCCCATTAATTCCAGTGATCGCACAGGATAACGAGTCTGGCGATGTGCTCATGCTTGCCTACATGAACCAGGAAGCATGGGATGAGACGCTCAAGACTGGGCGGGTTGTCTACTTTAGTCGCAGTCGCCAGAAGTTATGGCGTAAAGGCGAAGAGAGTGGTCATATCCAAGAAGTGAAGTCGATTTACATCGACTGCGATGCTGACACGATCCTGGTGAAGGTTAATCAGGTTGGTGGCGCCGCCTGTCACGAAGGCTATCGAAGCTGCCTTTTCCGAAAGGTTGATCCAGCTACCGGAAAATTCGAAATCGAAGGCGAGCGTATTTTTGACCCCAATGACGTCTATGGCTGAAATCTGGCGTAACTAGCGGCGAATTTGCCACTATGCCGCGGAATCGCCTTCGGCTTCAACTGCCGTACTGGTTGCGAAGTCTTCGCCAGCGAATGGCGAACCAGATTGTGTGAGCTGGGTTGTGGGGTACCGTCTGGAAAAGTGCCCCGCAAGAAAACTGCCAAGTATGATCGGCAGCACCGGCTTGCCTGTGCTGCTCAAGAGCACGTACAGAATTCGCAGTTGCAGGCCTCGCGCAGATCCTCGAGACGCAACGAATTGATAGAGGTCCATGCCGATCCAAAGCGTTGTGCCAATGAGCGTTGCCACGCAGAGCCCAAACCAGAGTTTAGGAATCCTCAGTTTGGGGCCCATCCAAACGGTGGCGAGGAACGTTGGAACGAGCAGAGAAAACCAGATCGCATGCACTGAAACTAGCGCATTGGATGGAGGCAGTCAGCCTCCAACCGCATCCAGCAGACCTCACAAACCGGGCATGGGAAGGTTGTTTAGCATCGCCGAGGCGTACACTAAACCGCCGACTATCCCGATCGTGGCCAGTAGCTTGCGAAATGTCATGTGAGCTCTAACCAGTGTTGAGTTGTGGCTGCCTAGAATGATCCATCATACAGCATCCGTGCCGTGTTCGATGTTATCTAATTCACGAATGACTCGTTCGCCACACAAGGCCGTGAGGCAACGAGTAACGGTCTTAGCCTAATGATGATGTCCATGATCGTGACCGTGATGATGGTCGTGGTCGTGATGATCATGATCGTGTTCCAGTAATTCCCACTCGGGTACTGGGTCGTCGAACTTCGCCCACGCATCTGGGCCTGCTTCGAATTCTTCGTCGGTTAACAGGCAGGCATCTAACTGACGGCGGAATTCGGGTTCGTTGAGTTCGTGTCCGATGACGACCAGTTCCTGACGCCGATCACCGAAAGGTTCGACCGAGATTTCGTTCAATTCAGCTTGGAATTCAGGATCATCTGGCAATTGCTCACTCGGGATCGCGCTCCACCAATGTCCAGCACAGATCAGGTTGCCCACGCGACCGGCCTGCTGCCAAAGTCCAGCGAGGTCCATTCGCGTGGCCAGCCATACGTGGCCTTTGGACCGGACGACGCCATCAAATCCACCCATTAAGAATTCATGGAATCGAGCTGGATGAAAAGGGCGGCGAGCGTTGTACGCGAAGGACTCGAAGCCGTACTTTTCGGCGTCAACGTCCCAACCGTCGCCGGGATTCTGCAGCCAGTGAAGAGGCCCGTATTCAATATCTCGGTCAAGTCGATCTCTCCATAAGTCGACTCGAGTAACTTCGCCTGTGGGTTCAAGCTACCGATCATCCCTCGCAACACTCCAAGCTGATCTTCGGTCAGCAAGTCGACTTTGTTTACGATGATGACATTCGCAAACTCGATCTGATTCACCAACAGTTGCGCCACGTCTCGATCGTCGTCGTCGGTCACGCCCATCTTGCGATCGCGAAGTTCTTCGACGGATTCGAAGTCAGCGAGAAAGTTACATGCATCGACCACCGTAACCATTGTGTCGAGTTTTGCGACGTTACTCAGGCTGCGTCCGTCCTCGTCTTCAAAGAGAAACGTTTCTGCGACAGGCAGAGGCTCCGAGATTCCAGTCGACTCGATCAGCAGGTAGTCGAAACGCCCCTCCATTGCCAGGCGACCAACCTCCGCCAACAAGTCCTCACGCAGCGTGCAGCAAATGCAGCCGCTGGACAGCTCGATCATCTTTTCTTCTGATCGATTCAACGTCGCTTCGCCGCCTTTCACCAGTTGCGAGTCGATGTTGATGTCGCTCATGTCGTTAACGATCAACGCGACCTTTAGCCCCTGACGATTGTTCAGGATGTAGCTGAGGAGCGTCGTTTTCCCTGCGCCCAAAAAACCAGATAGCACCGTTACTGGAATCGGCTCGGGCGCTTCCTCTCGAACTGGCAGCGTCATCAGGATGGGGAGGACAGAGCCTGTCCCTTGTGCTTCAGACGCATTGCTCTTCGTCGAAGAAGAGGCGTCTCGGTTGTTGCTGTCAGAGTCGGTCACTGTGTCGCCCTTTCATAGGATGCCTTCTGTAGACGCAACCGATCGCAATCAGCGTTTCCCGTGTGCTTCAATGACAGAGTGTGCAATCGCGCAAACGATGAACGCACTCGCTGAAAACAGGAAACGATGAGCTTTGAATTGATGCCTACCGGAAGAGTGGGTAAGCGGTCCGACCGTCCGCCATGTTCGTGACTTCGTGGCGAATGTCAAGGCGGTTGCCGGCGAGGTCAGGAAAGAAGCTTGACACGCGGCGGCAAATTGTATTACCGTGTTAATACAGAGGTGATTTGATGTTGATTTCCATTTCCACTGCCGACGGTTCGCCTTACTACACGCAGATCGTGAATCAGGTGCGTTACTTGATAACGACCGGTCGGCTTGAGCCCGGTGAACAATTGCCGCCCGTACGTAAGTTGGCCGAGCAGCTTACGCTGAATCCGAACACCGTGGCACGCGCGTATCGGGAGCTGGAGGTGGCGAATTTGGTCGTATCGAAACGCGGTGCGGGCGTGTTCGTGGCGGACGGCGTGTCGCCGCTCTCGAAACAGGAAAAGAAGAAGATCGTTCACCAGCGTATGGACGAGTTGTTGCTGTGTGCGCGGCAGCTTGGCGTTGATTTAGAGTCGCTAATCAAGCTGTTGAGGCAGCGTGATAAGAAGTTGTAGAGCTTTTGGTTTCCGTGTTCTTCCGTCGGCGTTTTCAAGGCCGATCGAATCCAGCGAAAGGAAAACTTATGGCAGACGCTGTAGTACAAGTCGAAGCACTGCATCGGCATTTCAAGCAAAAGGTGGCGTTAGATGGCGTCAGCTTGGAGATCCCGTGCGGTTGCGTCTATGGCCTGGTTGGCGAAAACGGCGCGGGCAAAACAACGTTATTGAAACATGTCCTCGGACTCTATCGTCCTCAGCAGGGAACGGTTCGCGTGTTGGGCAAGTCCCCTGTCGAGCAACCGGTGCAGGTGCTCGAGCAGGTTGGCTATTTGTCCGAGGATCGCTCGCTGCCAACTTGGATGTCGATCGCTGAGTTACTGAACTATACCGCCGCGTTCTATCCGACATGGGATCCGGCTTATGCGAAGGAATTGCAGGAAACCTTCGAACTCAATGGGCGACAAAAGGTCGCCACGTTATCTCGCGGTCAAAAGGCCCGTGTTGGTTTGTTGTTGGCGCTCGCATACCGTCCGGCTTTGTTGGTGTTGGACGAACCGTCGTCTGGACTCGATGCGATTGTGCGGCGAGACATTCTGGCTGCAATTATTCGGACGGTTGCCGATGACGGACGGACGGTGGTTTTCTCGTCACATCTGTTGGATGAAGTGCAACGAGTTTCGGATCGTTTCGCGATGCTGCACCATGGCAAGCTGCTTATAAGCGGCGATCTGAACGAGACGCTGGCCGCGCATGAGCGTTTGACGTTTCGTTTTCGCGAACCGCAAGTGGAGCTGCCAATTGCAACGACGACCCTTCAAAAGGATGAAGTCGGCAGGGAGTGGTCTGTGCTGTGCAACGGCGATCGCGATGCCGTTACGAAGTCCTTGGTCGAGGCCGGTGGTGAAATTGTCGATCGTCGCACCGCAACTCTCGACGATCTTTTTGTCGCGAAAGCGAAAGGCGTTCGTCCCTCTGAAGATCAAATCACGACTGAACTAACCAAATAGGTGACGCCATGTCTGCTGTAACAACGATGGGTAACCGGAGTGGTGGGACCGCTTGGGCAATTCTGCGCGTGTTGGGTTGGGAATTGGTTCGACGTCTGGAACTGACTTATCTTGCGATCTTGCTGGGAGGCTTCTTGCTTCCGTGGGCGATCTTCCGAGGCATCCTGAATGTGCCCGCGGACGAGTTTGACTCGGTTCACTACTACCCGCCGTTTTTGGCAATGAATGCTTCGCTGGCGGGGATCGCCGCGTTCCAAGCTCAGCGAGGTGTGCGGCAATGGCTCGGAGCGCGACCGGTCTCAACCTGGTTCATCTTCTCGGCACTAACACTGTCCACGCTGGCGGTTGTCCTGGTTTCCTATTTGGCGACTTATTTTCTGGTCGAGCGTGTTTACGGCGTCGATTGGCCCTGGCTGCGACCCGTTTTATGGTTGTCTACGTTCGTGATACTGGCTCGTTGCACCTATTTTCGAATCGTGATTGGTCGGCAATGCGAGATCTTCTTTGGCTTTCTAATCTTCCTGCTGGCAGCATGGGCATTCGTGTTCGTGCAGAGGACCGGAGATGGCGGTGGCTTGGTGCTCGATTCGCCGATGACGGTGATCGAGGTCGTTTCACTTTTGATCGGAAACTGCTTGGCGATTTTCGTTGGCTATCGATCACTAGTTGCCGATCGCACCAATGGTCTTGTTTCGCTGGACGCTGCTTTGGCGCAAACGCCACTTTTGTCCGAGTCTACACTCGCAGTCGCCTCCGGCGTCGGCGAGAAACACGCCATCGAACTGCCGAATTTGACGTCGAAGAAAGACGCCATTTGTTGGATGGCACGGCGCCAGTATGACGCGGTGGCGGTTTGGTCGGCGTTACTTGCTAGTTTGTTGTTCGCTGTCTTGACCGTCTGTGCCGTTGTTGAAGATTTCTCCTGGCCGCTCAAGTTCACTCAAACTTCACGGCTATTTGATACGTCCATCACAATGCTGATGTTCATGAGCATCGCGATGGGGATTGGTGGAGGTAGTTTGATTGCTTCGATGATCCGAACGCCCAGCGAAAAGCTGACTTCGATGATGTCGTCTTTCCACGCGGTTCGACCAATCGAGACAAGAGATTTTTGGGACATACTTAGCAACGTGACGTTTCGGCTTAGCGTTCTCGCATGGCTTACACCGTGCGTCGTGCTGTCTGCCTTTCCTTGCATTGTTGCTTGGATCGAATGGCGAGAGGATAAGGCCGTGGCGGCTCAGGGCGTTGTGCAGTTCTGGAAAGACAATGGCAATGGATTTTTCCAAGGGCTCAGGCAAAACGTTTTTTATCCAACGTTTGGGATGGGGAGTGTTCTGGTTTGGCTGCTCCTGACATTCTTGGTGGTGTGGATCCTGGCAAGGCTAACGGCATCGGCAATGGCTTTCGGTAACGACAAAGCGGTGTCGTTCGTTGTTGGTACCTTCTGCGTTCTGTTTGTCTCGATGTGTTTCATTGGTTTGGCGGTAAGACCTGAAATCGCGGATATCCTTGCGGCATCTGCTTGGATGATGGGAGGCGTCGTTGCAGTCGGTTTTGTCGCTTGGTGTTTTCGCGAGGCATGGCGACATCAACTGATTGGTCGTAGAGACGTTGTGTGGGGATGCTGCTGTTGGGCGATTATGGCATCGCTGATTTATCCGCAGTTTCATTCGCCCTATCGAGCCTTCGGGGCAGCGTTGATGTGTGTATTGGCTGCCGTCAGTTTTGCAGCGGGGCCGCTAGGGGTGCGAGCTGCCCGTCAGCAGTAAACGGCGAATTCTGCTGTTGTATTCTGCTCCGCAATTGGAAGGCCCTGCACTTAGATTGGGTGGAGTCGCACAAATCGATCTCGCATTGGAGGAAAACTTATTAGCGTCGCACGACTGCTTGTTTGGGGGTACGATATGGGAGACTCGTTTTTGAAGCCAATTACATAGGTGGACAAAATTGATTTCGTCACAACACAACCGGCCCCGCAAAAACAAAGCAATTCTCGCCATCTTGATGGTGGTCGTCTCCTTTAATTGCTACTTGGCGTGCTCGTTGCTCGGTATCATCGAGCATCGGGCTATCTGGACGACGGTTTCATTTGGACTGGTGTATGCCGGTTTCTTTGGGCTGTTCTATTGGGTGCTGTGGCTGGCTGGAGTCGAGGGAAGAAAGAGACGACAAGCAAGAGAGGAACTTCGTCGGCGCGGTGCGATCCGAAGTCCATGGGGGCAAGTTCGGACGACCGATCCGCAGCCGTTCGCGGAAAGGCTGACTGCGTTCAAGTCTGCCTATGGGGCGTCCGCCTCACAGAACGAAGAAGACAGCCAAGTCAGTGTCGAGGCGATACCGCTGCCCGGTGACCAGGACGACTCGTTTCAATCCGCGATGAGCTATTGGTCAATCGTCGACGTGCCAAGAGACATCGAGCCGCCAAAGCCAGTTTGGTATTTGCGCCGTATGCTGCAGCGAATTAGAGACGCTCTGCAGGGTTATCATCGGTAGCGGACGCTTGGTTCCGATCTAGTGGTGCCATTCAATCGTGCGCCCGTCAACTAAGAACGGTCTTCCAGCTTTTCCATCGAGCCTGGCGGTCACTCAGCAAATTTCCCACACGCTCTTATCAATGGATGGGGCTCTGGCAATGCTGTCGAGTGCCGCTGCGAGCTTTAGATCGTCTTGCATGCCGATATCGATTAGGTTGCGACCACCGCGTGATCGAGCCAGTGATCGTTCGATTTGTGACTGATCAGCTCGCCATAGAGTTTGTGAAATCTGCGCGCCATCGTTCATATTCCAGCTACCGGATTCCTGGCTGGCCAAAAGCCCGTCGACGATGGCTCCGGCCGCCAAGGCATCTTCCATGGAGAATTCTCCGTTCGTGCCAGCACAAATGATGTCGACTTGCTGGGTGGTGTCGTCCTGGCAAATCGCTGCGCAGATGGCCGCTCGGTTAACCAGGCCTCCGATCAGGATGGACGCTGAGCCCATGCACCTTGTCATTGCTTTGGTGCCATTCGTTGTGGTGAAGACGACCGTCTTTCCGGAGACTCGCTCGGGCAGGTACTCCGCCGGCGAATTACCGAAATCGAAGCCAGCAATGGGTTTGCCACCTCGCTCGCCCCCCAAGAGTGCTCCCGGACGGTTTCCAGCCAGTTGCCGGGCTTCTTCGACCGTGAGGCAGGGGACGATTTTTTCGGCTCCATTTTCCAAAGCGGTCGTGATGGTTGTGCTGGCGCGGAGGACGTCTATAACGACCGACGTCTGACCCGCCAGGTCGTGCGGATTCGCTAATTCCGGTAGTAAATGGACGTTTAGAAGCCGTGTCATGGAGTTGCAACCGGGGAAGACACCTAACGAGTAGAAGCGGGTTAAGTTATCTTCGAATGCTCGGTTTGACTACAGCAGGGGCCTGGGCGGGTCCCTATTAGAAGTCGACCCGGCAGAAGTGCGTAAGGACTTCGGCTGGCGCGAGTTTCGACAACCGTTGACGTAAGCAACGCGAGATAGACATGGAATCCACGATGAGCACAACTCGACCCCTAGATAAGTCGAGTGATCGCGTGCGAGAAATGTTCGCTCAGATCGCCGGTAAGTACGATCTGATGAACCATTTACTGTCACTGAACATCGACAAGTACTGGCGGTCGGCGACGGTCAAACGCGTGCCGATCGTCGGAACGGATCCGATCTTGGACCTGTGTACCGGTACCGGTGATTTGGCGTTTGAATTCCGAAAGTATCACCCCGAAGTACCGATCATCGGGGCTGATTTCTGCAACGAGATGTTGGACGTTGCCCGTCAAAAGAAAGCCAAACGCAAAGTCAACGATGTCGAGTTCATCGAAGCCAGTGCTATGGAGCTGCCGTTTGAGACGGAACGCTTCCAGGTCGTGTCGGTCGCATTCGGAATTCGCAATGTGGAAAAAACAGAGCAAGGGCTCCAAGAGATCGTACGCGTCTGCAAGACCGGTGGCCGCGTCGCGATTTTGGAATTCTCGCGGCCTTACCTCTGGCCACTCAGCAGCATCTACAACTTCTACTTCCGCCACGTTCTGCCTCGCGTCGGACAGATGATGGCAAAGAACGACAAATCAGCCTACGAGTATTTGCCGTCGAGCGTAAGCCAATTCCCTAGCGGACAGGACTTTGCCGACCAGATGACTGCGGCGGGTCTAAGTGATATCCAGATTTTTCCCATGACGCTTGGCGTTGCGACGCTGTATCTGGGGGTGAAGTAATGCTTCGTGCAAGTTCTACATTGAATACGTGCGCCACCGATCCCGATCGAATTCAAGCAAACGATGGTCTGATTGCGAAGCTGAACGCAGGCCTTGAATCG
Source organism: uncultured Pirellulaceae bacterium (assembly GCA_964418725.1). Lineage (GTDB taxonomy): Bacteria > Planctomycetota > Planctomycetia > Pirellulales > Pirellulaceae > CAYNJG01. The sequence continues at coordinate 1,637 of CAYQMZ010000212.1, read as the reverse complement.
ATCGAGCGATCCGAACAGCAATATCCTGCAACGGTTGTGGTTTCTGCTCCGGGGCTGGACCCATGGAGTTGGCTACAAGCCAATCAAGGCATGCTGCGACTTGTCTGGGCTGAACGAGGTGAGCAGGAGATTGCTGCCGGTGTGGGGGCGGCTGCGACGGTTGAAGTTTTGGCTGATGACGACGCAGCGGAAGTGACTCGGTATTGCAGAGATCTACTGAATGGAAATAGCGAGATTCGTTTCTATGGTGGATTCTCGTTTGATGGCCAGGACGCTTGGGATCAGTTTGGTGCTGGCCGATTCGTCGCACCACGCTTTCTGTTGAAGTCAGGTGAACTGCGACTAACGGTTATGGGCCCTGACGACGTTGATCAGGCCAAGTTGGATTTGCAACGACTTAGCGTGCGGGATGCGGATGTTGAACTGAACCTCCCAACTCCAACAGCGAAAACATATTCGCCCACGGCAGACGGTTGGCAATCCAACGTTGACGAAGCACTCACGTTCATTCGCAGCGAAGTACTGGAAAAGGTCGTGTTGGCTCGAAAGACCTTGATGGAGTTTGACGAGCCGCTGAACCCCGTCGCTCTCACCGCACGGATGTTCGATACGACGCATGACTGCTTTGTCTTTTGCTTCGACTTCGGAGAACAAGTGCCACAGGCATTCTTAGGCGCGACGCCCGAACGGTTGTTCGCTCGAAAGAGCAACGAGCTACGAAGTGAAGTGGTTGCCGGCACTCGGAAGCGTGGTGGATCGTCAGGCGAAGATCAGCGACTAGCCTACGAGTTGCTGACAAGCGACAAGGACCAGTTGGAACACGACATTGTTCGCAAGAGTATCCGTCAAAAACTGCACAAATTCGTCGATCACTTGGACGTCGATTCGCACGCATCCGTCTTGCGACTCGCACACAAACAGCATCTATGTTCGGAGGTGCAGGGTACGCTGAAAGACGACGTCGAGGACGGGCACTTGCTGAAGCGGCTGCACCCGACGCCGGCTGTCGGAGGCTACCCGACCGAAAACGCGTTGCCTGAAATCTCGCGGCTAGAACCGTTTAATCGTGGCTGGTACGCAGCGCCCATCGGCTGGATCGGAGCTGAAAGTGCTGAATTTGTCGTCGCGATCCGCTCAGGCTTGGTCGAAGGAAAAACGCTCTCGCTTTACTCGGGGGCAGGGATCGTCAAAGGCTCTGATCCAGACGAAGAATGGAAAGAAGTGGAGAGCAAGATCCAGGACTTCGTTGAGATTCTAGGTAGCGAAGCAAACACTGCTTAAGTGCGGCCCCGGCGGTTGCGGGGCGTGAACGTCAACTCATCGTTGCTTGTTTTTCGAGGCAGCAAGGTCCACTTTCACTGATTCCGCAAGGCGTTAAACCGTCGGCCCCTCACCCAAATGCATGCGAAATGTTCGACCAAGTCTGGGCAAACCAAGCGGTTCGGCAGTGCATTGAACGCGGGATTGATCACTTCTTTATCGCTCCCGGTTCTCGCTGCACGCCTCTGACATTGGCAGTTGCTAGAGCTTGCGAGGCGCGGATCACTCAGCACTTTGATGAACGTGGTTTGGCTTTTGCGGCACTCGGCTACGGTCGCGCGACGGGGAAGCCGGGCGTTTTCATTTGCACTTCCGGG
>CAYQMZ010000211.1:0-10498 GCA_964418725.1 uncultured Pirellulaceae bacterium | reverse complement strand
CACCCACTTGCAGCGATTTGACCTTGGCCCCGACCGCAGAAATGATCCCGGCCATTTCGTGCCCGGGGACGTGCGGCAGTGTGATGGTGGGGTCGTGGCCGATCCAGGCATGCCAGTCACTTCGGCAGATTCCGTTGGCACGCACTTCAATCACGACACTGTGGTCGCCGGGAATCGGGTCTGCCACTTCCCGCAGCTTGGGAAGCTGCCCGAATTCGTCAAAAACAGTTGCTTTCATCGGGGCCGGTCAGTCTTTAGAACCGGATGAGTCATCGCGACGGAAGACGGCGACCACATCTTCGACGGGAACCACGAAAAGCTGGTTGTCGGGCTCGAAGTCGACTGGAATCGCGTCTTTTGGGTGAAACAAGATCTTGTCGTATTGGCGAAGTGGGAGTTCTGGGTCGTTTTCCACCTGAGCCGAGATCGTTACGATTCGCCCGGTGATGGTGGGGATTTCTGCCGCATCAGGCAGGGCGATTCCACCTTTGGTCTCCCGTTTCGGTTCGTCTTTACGTACCAGCACGCGAGCCCCAATGGGCTCGACATACTCGAAAATCTGTTTTCGGGTTTTCGCCATGAATTAGTCTTCAAGCCTTGTGAATCTGCAGATCACTCTAACCGCAGTAGATACTTTGGGCAATTTCGTTAGCCTCGCCAAGCAGTGGCTGCATAGTTTTCGTACGCACAAACCTTAATCTAGGCCCACTTTTCCTTTTCTGACGACAGGGCCCCAGGGCAGTCGAATTTGCCCATTGCGAATTTGCTCGGACCCTGTTGCGTTTTTGGGCGAATCTGACAGAATTCGGGGTTTCCGCAGGCTGAAAATCCAAAGTAAAGCAAAGGCTTGAGTGATGGCCCAAGACCTGAAAGTTGAAGTTCGCGAAGAAACCGGACGTAGCAAAGTCAAACGCCTTCGCGCGGCTGGCAAGATTCCGGCCGTAATTTACGGTAGCGGCGAGGACACGGTCGTTCTTTCGCTCCCTTCGGACGAATTCAACAAGATCATCAACCGCGGCGAGCGAATTGTCAGCTTGTCCGGCGGTGTTGCCAGTGACGCGTACATCAAGGAAGTCCAATGGGACATCTTTGGGAATCAGGTGCTACATGTGGACCTGACGCGGGTTGCCGCTGGTGTTCTTATCGATACCACTGTGAAGCTGGAGCTGCGTGGCGTCGCGCCCGGCACCAAGATGGGTGGTCAAGTCGAGACGAGCATTACGACTTTAGATCTGCGATGCCCACCACGTAGCATCACCGACAAAGTAGAAGTGAACATTAATGAGCTTGAGCTCGATCAATCGATCACGATTGGACAGCTTCCGTTGCCTGAGGGCTCAGAGTGTGCATTGGATCCCGACACTGTCGTTGTCCAATGCGTGACGAAGAAAGCTGAAACCGAAGCCGACGACGCAGGCGGATCGGATTTGGGGCCTGTGGAGCCGGAAGTCATTGGTAAGAAAGATGAAGAGGGCGGTGACGCATCGTGATCTTCGGGTCTCGAAGGTCTGACGCAGACAAGAATGAGTCTGCCGAGGATCCGAGTCGGCGTAAGTTAGTTGTTGGGCTGGGGAACCCCGGTCGAAAATACGTCGGAACACGACATAACGTTGGTTTTGAAGTTGTGGCTCAGTTGGCCAAAGACTTCGCAGCAGGAGCGGTTAAGAAAAAGTTCAAAGGCGAGATGGTTGATGTCCGGATTCGCGAGCGACAAGTTTGCTTGCTTTGTCCAGACACATTCATGAACGCCAGCGGAAGTAGTGTGAAGCCGGCGTTCGACTTCTATAAGCTGAAGCCGAACGATGTTTTGGTGGTATGCGATGACTTCGCTTTGGACTTAGGGAGACTGCGATTTCGTCCGAAGGGATCTTCGGGCGGACAGAAGGGATTGGGTGATATCATTCGCTGTGTAGGAACCGATGAGATTCCTCGATTGCGAGTTGGTATCGGAAAGCCACCACAAAGTTGGGACATTCCCGATTATGTGTTGAGCAAGTTCAACGAAAGAGAGAAACCAGAAATTGACGTGACTTACCGGCAGGCCGCTGACGCCGTGGCCGACTGGGTTGAGCATGGAGTTGATTTCTGTATGAACCGATACAACGGAAAATAACTTGCGAGCGTCCGCTCGATAACTCTTGAGCAAGAACGCTCGAACCTGAGGAGAATTGTTTTGGCAGCTACACTTCCCAAAGAAATCCCATCAAGGGTTTATGAGGGCCTATTCCTTTTTGACTCGAATCGATACGCGCGAGACCCTTCAGGGGTGCCCAGTTCGATCGATGCGACCATCACCGAGGCGGGTGGCGAAATGCTTGCCAGCCGTCTTTGGAGCGAGCAAAAACTGGCGTATCCGATCAACGGACATCGCAAGGGTACTTACTGGCTAACCTACTTCCGAATTCCTTCGGACAAGCTCGTGGGTGTGAATCGACAGTTCCAACTGAACGACTCGATTCTGCGAAACCTGGTTTTGGCCGTCGATGATCGCTTGGTGGAACCGCTTGTGCAGCACGCTCAAGGTGTCACCAAGGAAGCTCCTGCGGAAGAAGCAAAACCTGCTGAGGGTGCACCTGCCAGCTAGGTCCCCATTGGTTGCGTTTCGTGACCAAAGGTGTCCAGCGGCCTGTTAGAATTGGGCGACTAACCCTGTTCCTTGAGGTAACACCATGGCAAGTTTTAATCGCGTCATCCTGATGGGCAACATTACGCGCGATATTGAGCTCAAGTACACGCAGAGCAATACTGCGGTGACTGAACTCGGTCTCGCAGTGAACGATCGACGGAAGTCCGCAACCGGCGAGTGGGTTGATGAGACAACGTTTGTCGACGTGACGCTCTGGGGTCGGACTGCTGAAGTTGCCAGCGAATACCTCAGCAAGGGGTCGCCGATCTTGATCGAAGGTCGCCTGAAGCTGGATACTTGGGAAACAGACGGACAAAAGCGATCAAAGCTGCGTGTCGTTGGCGAGCGAATGCAGATGCTCGGCGGGCGAAGTGGTGGCGGAGGAGGAGGTGGTGCTTCCACCCCACATAGCCGCCCGAACACGGAATACTCAGAAGCCGCGACTCAACCAGCCGCTCCTTCCGGTCCGCCGGACGAAGACATCCCTTTTTAAGAAGTTACTTACAAATTTGATTCCGTCACCGCATGCGGCTGACAACGAATTCAAGAGACACAAGTTATGCCAATCAAAACCAAAGCCAGCGGACGCCGACGTGCCAAACGACTTCCTAAGGGGCCAAACGGCGGCATCGAATTACTGCTCATTCACAGTGTCGACAACCTTGGCAAGCAAGGTGACGTTGTCGAGGTGAAGCCCGGTTTTGCCAACAACTATCTGCTTCCGCAGGGTCTTGCCACGATCGCAACAGATCATCACAAGCGGATGGTGGAAAAGCACCGTGAGAAGCTGGAAGCAATCGAACGCGAGCGATTGGCTGGCATTCGCAAGCTGGCGGACGAGATTGCCAAAGCCAGTGTCACGATCGAAGCCAATGCGAACGACGACGGTCAGCTGTACGGCAGTGTCGGTCAATCTGAGATTGTCGACGGCCTAAAAGCACAGGGCTACTCGTTGTCCGCCGACCAGATTCGACTGGAAGGTGCGTTGAAGGAGCTTGGACTCTACAACGTTATCGTTCGACTGCACCAAAGCATCGAAACGCAGTTGAAGGTTTGGGTGGTCCCAGCCGTCGACGCCGACAAATAGTCGGCTTGCTGAATCCGAAAACAAGCGAAGCGTGGGAGTGAATTGCTCCCACGTTTTTCTTTGCGCTATTGCTTTTGAGCCATCACTGAGCAGGCGGTATCGAGCGTGACGCTTGTCCAGCTTATTGGAGATCTAGCTCCGGCCGCAGGATTTAATCATCATCGTCGTCGATGATGTTTGCCGTCACCTGGCGTGTTCGTCTGCCGAGACCGTAGAAGAGCATGATCGTGCCGGTGGACAGCATGCTCCACGGCGCCCACTCTGGTGGTCGCACTGTTCGTGGGGCTGCTGGAACGACTCGACGGTCGATTTCGATTCCCCACTCATCAAGCACGGCTTCCGTCTTTGCCTTGGGAGGCTTGATGAAGCCACTGTCGTTGGCCAGTACTGCGTGGTCCAAAACCATGGACTCCAGTCCCATCACCAGTAGGGTTCCACCTACCGCCAAAAACATTGCTCGCCACATCGTCAAAACGCTTTCCTAACGTGAGTTTGGTTCAAATGAGTTTGAATCATGCTCTACTTAAGTCGTCGTCCCTCTCAGTGAGTCGGCGATAGCATTTCTGACGGGGCTGTGATAGCGGGTTCTCGCGTTCACTTCGCAGCACTCGCACAGTCAATACAACTGGCATCGAGTCGGAGTTGCGGTTGGTACAGGTGTCATAGCTAGACACCTAGTCTTTGGATTGGAAGGAATGTCTTTCGTACGCGCGTTAACTTGCTGGCATCGGATTACCGATTTAAGATACCTAGCAAGACGTGGTGAAATGCGGAGTTTTTTGGGTTCAGGCAGGGTGTTGGGCTGCCAGAGCCCCACTTATTCGGGTGTGTTTTGGCCGAAGCCACCTTCGATTCCGACTTGTCTCCTATAATTCGTAAGAAGGCAACCATGCGAGGAGTTGGCGAGTTTGTCCGTTAAGCCCAAAGTCCTGTGTGTCGGCGATCCCGCGTTGCGTGATGCAGCGGTGATTAGCCACCTACAAGAGACCTATGACGTTGTTGAAGTCAACAACTCCGTCGAGGCTTTGGCGGAGCTTGTGAAGGGCTCTTTTGCCAGCGTTCTGATCTACTCGGACGAAATTGCTGAGCGACTACGGGTTGGCTCACTCTTGCAAAGCGACCGCATCCTAGAAGGGATGCCTGATGGTCTGGTTCTTCTGGACGAGCAGAACACGATCTTCTGGGCCAACGATTGGGTCAACCGGTGGTCTGAATCGACTGATACCATCAAGTCGTCAACCTCCGACGATCCACAGGTCCCTGCGGCACAGGCAACAAGTTCCGCGGTGGCAACCAAACCGAAAGTCGTAGGCCAAAACTTCTACGACCTTTTCCGCAGCCCTGAAATCCTCGGACCTGACATCTGTCCCTTTGGTGCTGCCTTCGCGACACGCCGATCACGGTGCACCACGCTGCGTTGCGATGAGAACAGTTACTTCCAAGTGCACGCCGTGCCAGTCCACGATACGAATGAGTCGCTACCGGCCAATACGCTGATCGTTACGATTCGCGACGTGACGACGGAAGTGCTGCAGCAACAGAAACTGGCCGCGCTGCACCAAGCCGGCATTGAACTGGCGGATTTGACAACCGAGGAAGTCTTCAACATGGAGGTTGAGGATCGGATCGAGTTGCTCAAATCGAACATCATTCACTACACGAAAGACCTTTTGAACTATGACGTGGTCGAAGTGCGGTTGCTCGGTGCTGAAGGTGGCTCATTAATGCCGCTGCTTTCGGTTGGCATCAAGGAGGAGGCTGCCAAGCGACCACTAGTTGCAGAGACGACCGACAACGGCGTCACCGGCTACGTTGCTTCAACTGGCAGAAGTTACCTGTGCCAAGACACAACCAAAGACCCGCTGTATCTGGAAGGTTGCGTTGGCGCGAAGAGTTCGATGACGGTTCCCTTGATCCAACACGAGCAAGTGATCGGGACCTTCAACGTCGAAAGCCCTGAGCCGCACGCCTTTTCCCAAGAAGACCTTCAGTTCTTGGAAATCTTCTCGCGCGATATTGCTGCTGCATTGAACACGCTGGAGTTACTTGTCGCGCAGCAAGCGAACACAGCACAGGCGAGCGTCGAGGCCATTCACCGAGAAGTCGCCTTGCCGGTCGACGAGATCTTGAATGACGCCGTGAACATAATGGAAGGCTACATTGGTCACGAGCCTGGTGTCGTCAATCGTCTGGAGAGAATCCTTAAGAACGCTCGTGATATCAAACAGCTGATTCACAAGGTGGGCCAAGAGTTGGCTCCGGCGGAAGCAGTGCCACAATTTGCACAAGTGCCTGAGCGTCAGTTGCTGCGACGCAAGAAAGTGCTCGTCGCGGATGCCGACGAAGCGGTACGCGGTGCGGCACACAGTCTGTTGGAACGGTTTGGTTGCATTGTTGAGACTGCACACGAAGGCAGCGAAGCAATCTTTATGGTTCGCAACGTCGGAAACGAGCAGACGTATGACATCATCATTGCGGACATTAATCTGCCCGACATGACAGGGTACGACCTGTTCATGAAGCTGAAGGAATTGGTTGATCCTACGCCGTTAGTGCTCATGAAGGGCTTCGGCTACGACCCAGGACATGCCATGGTGAAAGCCCGGCAGGCCGGATTGCATCCCAAAGCAGTTCTCTACAAACCGTTTCGCCTGGACCAACTGTTGGAAGTCTGTGAAACAATGGTCGACGCCTACAGCGATGGCAGTTCCTAGACGGGCGACCAACGGATGGATCCAAACTCTGCACCCCATGACGCTCAGCGCGATCTTGCCTCTCTCTTCAGTCAAAGTCTCTCATGAAGTTTCTGTTGGCATTCATTGCGCTCGCGGGGCACGTCGCAGTCGGCACGATTGTTATCAATCGATTGCACTCCACAGCCTTGCCTTACTGGGTTAAGAAGATCCTGGATGCCATTTGGTGCCTTTGGCACGCACTGATTCCACTGATCTGGCTGGCGTGGGTGCTTGATGCTGATCACCCGTGGGTGCAACTGCCTTACCTAAGGCCACTCGTTAGAGTTCACTTAGTCGCCTGCGCGATAGCGGCGATCTCCTTGATCCCCGGTTGGCTAAAGCGGAGCATTACGCGGCAGACGACGGAGCTACAACTTTCAAACCATACGAACGTGATCGATATGGTGAAAGAACTCGGGCATCGTCCAACAACGTCGCCCTCGGTCACGTTCCTCAGCCGATTGCCGTGGAACGAAGTTATGCAGTTGCACGTCAATGAAAAGGTGCTGGTCGTTCCTCGGTTAGACCCGCAGCTAGACGGGCTCACAATTACGCATCTCTCTGATGTGCATTTCACGGGTGCAATCAGCGAAGACTTTCACCATGAGGTGATTCGGCGAGCCAACGAATTCAATTCGGACATCATTGCGCTCACGGGAGACCTAATCGACAAACGTAAATGCATGAGTTGGCTGGGCGACATTTTGGGCCAGCTTCGTGCGAAACACGGTGCGTACTTTGTCTTAGGCAATCACGATCTGAGGATCAAAAACGAATTCGGCATCCGCAACGCGTTGACGTCGCAAGGGCTCATTGATTTGGGGAGACGTTGCACTCAGATTCAAGTCAACGGTTGTCCCGTCATTCTGGCAGGTAACGAGCTGCCTTGGTTCGTGCCAGCGGCTGACATGAGCGAATGCCCGGATCCGACTCTGAAGGACGCGCCACTGCGAATCTTGCTATCACATGCTCCGGACCAATTGCCATGGGCAAAGGCGAATCACATTGATCTGATGTTGGCTGGTCATACCCACGGCGGCCAAGTGCATTTGCCGATTGTTGGGCCCGTGCTGAGCCCCAGTCGGTTTGGTGTCCGCTACGCATCTGGCACGTTTCATGAGCCGCCGACGCTGATGCACGTCAGTCGCGGCATCTCGGGTACACGGCACTTGCGTCTGAACGCTGCCCCTGAGTTGACGAAGCTCATCTTGAAAGCAGAGCGCACTTCAAGCTAACAAGGATCTGGCGGGCGCTTGTTGTTGCTATCAGTGCTGTCGTTTTCGTAGCGTCGTTGCGACGTTCGGGCGACTCACCTATGCCAGCGAATCAACTGCGACGGCCCAATGAGCCCCAGTTGAGATTCTCCGCCGCGACTTGAAAGAGTGAAGGAACACGGATGATACATAAGAATCGACGATACGACTGCGTAGTGATTGGTGGTGGTCACAACGGACTGGTGACGGCTGCTTACTTGGCGAAAGCGGGCAAGTCGGTTTGCGTTTTAGAGAGACGCCACATCTTGGGTGGCTGCGCTTGCACGGAAGAGTTGTGGCCCGGCTATCGTGTTTCCACCGCAGCGTACGTCATCAGTCTCTTCCTGCCAGAAATCACACGCGACCTTCGACTGAAGCAGTATGGCCTGGAAGTGTTGCCGCGAAATCCGTCGTCGTTCACACCTTTGCTCGACGGCCGATCGCTCACGCTCGGTCCGAACATGGTGGAAAGCCAGCGCGAGATTTCGAAGTTCAGTCGCCGCGACGCGGAAGCCTACCCCAAGTACAACGCGCTGCTCGAACGCGTCGCAAAAGTGCTCGAACCGGTGCTCAACAAGAGTGCTCCGGATCCGTTGCCGCTACCGAAGGAATGGCGGAAGATCGGTGTTGGTAAGCGGCTTCGCGACGGCTCGAAGATGTTGGAGCTATATCAGTCACTGAATGGATTGGGTGCGGATCTCCCCGAGGCGGTCGAGCTGCTTACGGGAGCCGCGCGGCCCTTGCTGGAACGTTGGTTCGAAGCCGAAGTGTTGCGAGCTACTCTGGCCACAGACGCAATCATCGGTGCGTTTTCCTCCATCTCGTCGCCTGGCACAGCGTACGTGCTTTTGCATCACGTCATGGGAGAAGCAGGCGGAGCGCGTGGCGTTTGGGGCTACGTTCGCGGCGGCATGGGAGGACTGGCCGACGCGTTGGAGAAAGCGTGTCTCGATCAGCGAGTCACGATCTTGCGCGAATCGCCTGTGGCGTCGATCGTTACGGACGGCGACGGTGATAGTTACTCCGTGAAAGGCGTTATCCTTGAGGACGGTACGCAGATCGAAGCCGATGTGGTTGCGTCTAGCGTCGACGCGCACCTGACCTTCGAGCGATTCCTCGATTCAGCTGTGCTACCGGATTACTTCCGCGAAGCTGTTTCTCGAATCGACTATTCTTCGGCGTCGGCAAAGATCAATCTTGCGCTTGCTGAGCCGCCGAACTTTACAGCATCGCCAAGCCAAGGCATCGCACCGCATCACCATGGAACGATGCACGTCTCGCCGACCCTAGACTTCTTGGAGCGAGCCTACGACGACGCGAAGTACGGGCGTCCCAGTCAGGAACCGGTGCTGGAGATGACAATGGCCAGTGCCGTCGATGATTCCTTGGCTCCGGAAGGAAAACACGTCATGTCCATTTTCGTACAGTTTGCTCCGTACGAATTGGCTGAAGGCAGTTGGGACGAACAGAAGGAACCGTTTGCGGATCGTTGTATCGAGCTGCTTTCTCGTTATGCTCCAAATGTTCCCAACGCGATTGAGCATCGACAGGTACTGACGCCCGTTGATCTCGAGCGAACATACGGGATCACAGGCGGGAACATCATGCAGGGTTCGATGAACTTCAATCAGTTGTTCATGATGCGACCGGTACCAGGCTGGGCCGATCATCGGACTCCTGTGAAGAATCTGTACCTGTGTGGTGCTGCCAGCCATCCAGGCGGTGGTGTGATGGGAGCCTGCGGCAAGAACGCGGCAGAAGAGATCCTACGAGACAACTAGCTGTGCCAGTCGGCACTTCGGCCTCGCTTTCGAGATCACCAAAGTGCACTGATGGCGCAGTTCTGGCAATGGCCTGGCCTCGTTGTAGGCCGACTTGTAACGCATCGCGGCTAGTCCAGACCGAACAAAAAAATGCGTTGCCAGAATTGGCAACGCATTCTTAATTTCAAGCTAGTAGGCAGTGTTGCTGCCAGTAGCGTTACTTGGCGCCGACCAGTTCTTTCTCTTTGCGACGTTCAGTAATGATGTCTTCCTGGATGTTCGACGGAACTGGAGCATACTTGTGCAGTTCCATACTGAACGATCCCTGCCCCTGCGTGTTACTTCGCAGGTCGGTGGAATAACCAAACGTTTCCGCAAGTGGAACGTGGGCGATGATGGTCGTCACGCCGTTTTCGGTGTTGGTTGAAACAACCATTCCACGCTTGGTGGCGATCTGTCCAACAACAGAACCCTGGAACTCTTCCGGGCACTCGATTTCCATCAGCATCAGCGGCTCCAGAAGCACTGGCTTCATGCGGCCAAAGTACTCACGGAAACACTCGCGTGCCGTCAGCTTGAACGCCATGTCGCTCGAGTCAACGTCGTGATAGGTACCGTCATCCAGAACCACTTTGATGCCAACGACGGGATACTCGGCCAGTGGGCCTTTCGCCATCATTTCTTCAAAGCCCTTACCAATCGCTGGAATGAAGTTCTTTGGAATACGTCCACCGGTAACTTTGTCGACGAACAGGAATTCGCTGCCTTCGTTTTCCTCGCGTTCCTCTTCCGTCAGCGGACTGATCGAACCGATGATGTGACCGTACTGACCAGAACCACCAGTTTGCTTCTTCCGCTTGTGATCGAACTCGACAGGCTTCGTCGCCGATTCGCGGTAGCTCACTTTTGGAGCTCCCGTTTCAACTTCCACGCCATACTCTCGCTTGATGCGTTCGACGTAAACCTCTAGGTGGAGCTCACCCATTCCGGCGATGACCGTTTCGTTGGTCTCTTCGTCGGTCATAACGTGGAAC
>CAYQMZ010000210.1:0-10502 GCA_964418725.1 uncultured Pirellulaceae bacterium | reverse complement strand
CTTCTCGTCCCTGCAACCTCTTCGGCAGGCCTAGCGACACAGTACACTCCCGCACGTCGCAAGATAGTCGCAGACGCAAACCGCCATTTCGGTCACTTGCTAAATCTATTTCATAGCTCTCGCGGGAAACCGAACGAACAATCGAGCGCGGCTAACCTATTTCGCCTTTTCGATTTCGTTCACGTTCCGTCACGATTCCGAGGCGCCAGAAAACCACTGAACCGCGGCGTCATGGACGCCTCGAACCCTTTCTCGAAAGACCTGTCCTATATCAGCCAGTTTCGTGAACCCGGCAGGGTGAACGTCAACACAGCCTCATTGAGGACACTTTCGCATCTCGGCTTTGATAGCAACTTGAAAACACATGTGGCAAACCGGTCCGATCTACGATTCGCCAATTCTTTGGCCGGATACCGCGACGGAATCACACTGCCGTCAGCACCAAACGTAGTTGGCAGGCTGCCCGATGGCGTTGCACCGGCCGAATACCCGAACCCTCTACGGTCCGCGGTGAGCGTCGACCTCTTACCAAACTTGCGAGAGATCGAAACTCTTCCGTACATGGCGATCGACGCAACGCTAATGCGGACGGATACCCCGACGACTAGGCAACCACTGCTAAGCAAATTCGAGATTGATCTCGCCCCAGAACACATGCAGGCCTATGCCCTTCAGAACCGTCGAACCAATGCCTATTTCTTTTACCGCGACTTGATCAAGCTTGGCGGCACAGTGACATCGCAGTCGAACGTGTTCGCAATTTGGGTGACGATCGGCTACTTCGAGGTCGAGCCCAATTATGGCCCAAACAACGAAGCACATCATGTTACGCCGACGCACCCCGAAGGCTATCGCTGGGGCGCCGAGAAGGGCAGCGAACTCGGGCAGGTCGTTCGTCACCAATCCTTCTACGTCGTTGATCGGTCTATTCCGGTAGCCTTCGAACCCGGCGTGACCCACAACGCGGAGAACGCAATCATCCTACAGAAGAGACTGCGTTAATACTTCAAAGCTCTTGCTTTCTAAGTCAGCAACTCATGCCGCAGGTAACCTGGCAGATCCTTCAGCAATGAGATTTCAAACACGGTGGGACTTTCAATGGAAATCCCGCCCCATCCGAATGCCTGTCGATCGTTTTCACCGAACGGATGACCGAAGCCCCAGCCGCCTTCACCAAAGCATATCTCGACGTCCTGCGGAGCATCGACGTGGTAGATTCCGAGATGGTAGCCGCCGGAGAATTCGTCACACTGACCATTCCACCCGACTCGCTGTTCCAGTCCCTTCGTCAATAGGTCGGCTTGCTGCACAGGGGCAATGACGGCTTCGCCCGTGTCGACGCGACAGAGACGTACAAAATTGACCGCGTGTTTGACTCGATCGATCGGCATTGCGTAACGCAGTGAGCCCGCGTTCACATCTTGGTTCCAGATCGTTGGGTCATTGCTGCGGAATACCACGGTCCCAAGTGACGAGCCTATTCGGCCAACACTGATTTCGAATTTCGTGGGTTCGATTAGTCGACCAGCCCAACCCCATTCCTGTGGGTCGTTGTGATCGAATCGATGCCCTAATCCCCAACCTCCAACGCCGTACCGAGTGTCGACTTCATTCGGTATCCCCGCCGCAAACACGCCCAGGTGGCGGCCGTCAAAGAACTGCTCGCAGGAACCGTTCCAGCCAGTCTGCGCGTCCGGTCCTGATCCGAAGAGTTGGCCTTTCGTGATCGCCGTGACAACAGACTCGCGTGTGTCGAGTCGTCGGATTCGCACGTAATTGATGTCTGTTCGGACGTCCTCTAATGGGATTGAGCGGAGCACTTCGCCCGCGACGGCATCAACCGCCTGCCCCCATTTCGCCGGGTCGGATCCGCGAAAGACTACCTGCTCTGAATAGGCCACCAATCGTTCACCATCGAAGACTCCGTCTGCTACCTCCGGCAGCTCAATTCCATGCAGTTGCCCAATCGGATAGGTCGCCTCTTCGGCGGCCTCGGTTTCGATTCCTCGCGACCATGCGTGAATACACCGACGCCAGTCAGCAAAATCAATCGACTCCAACTGAGCGGCGTCGGACAAACGAGCCAGCTGTCGACTGTCTAATTCCCGAAGTTGCTCGAATCGATATACTCCCAGTTGATTCAAGCGTTCGGCTGCAGCAGAGTCGATCCCTTGCAGGCGGCTCAATGAGTCAACGTCCGCGGGAGCAGTTGCGTAGACTGGTCCCCAATCCGATGTTTTCGCTGTCTTTGTCGCTCGCGTCTCATCGTCACCTGAATTCTCCAGGGTGACATTCGCCGGGTCTCCCGTTGCAAATCCAACTGCCGCGGATGGGCCGTTGGACGAATCACTTTGGACCTGCGGAACGGCGTTGGTTGTATTCAACTCAGGCGCACTGTCTTTCGTAAAATCCAACGCACTCTGCTTCGCATTGGCCAAAATTGAGGTCCATTGCAGCATGCTGTTTTCCGGGAGCCCGAACTGCCTGACGAAATTCAGATGCTGCGTGGGAGACATCGTCTGTAACTGGTGATAGCGATAAACGCCCGCCGCATTCATCTTCGCGGCTAAGTCTGAGTCCACACCAGCGAGTTGACTCAAGTCATCGCTATCTTTGGGTGGCGTCAGGTATACGTAGCCAATGTCTCTAGCTGCCGGTGGAGTCGTGGCTTTTTCGGACTCGCCCGGAAAAACAACCTCTTTGGGCAAAGTTGCCTCAGATGCTGGTTGATCGACAGCTCCCGATGTTCCCTCAGAAGCTATTGTCTCGCCCATGACGGCATGCGTAGCCGCAGCTCCGCTCGACGAATCGACGTTTCGCCATGAAGCGAAATCTACGTTTGGCAATTCAAACCGCTGTTTGAAGCGAGTCTGTTGATGAGGAGAGAGGGAAAGTAATTGGTCTACTGTATAAACGCCGGCTTCGTTTAGTCGCAGCTCCGCCGCTTCATCAATGCCGTCCAGCCTCGAGAGCCTATCGCGATGAGGTGGAGATGCAGAATAGATACGACCGAGCTCATCATCTGATATCGACTTTGGAATACCAGAATCGCCCGCTACTCCCTCAGCCACAAACACTTTGCTCGATTGAGTGGCTGATGGATTCGCCGTGTTCTCAACAGACGCAGTTTTCGTCGCATTCGTAACGGAAGCTACAGCAGACATCGCAGACGAATCATGGCCGGACGAACGATCGAGTGCACCGCCATCCTCGGACGACTCTTGCGCTGACACAGCCGTACGCACTCTTGCGTCAGCCGGCAATGCATCAAAGCGAAACCCGGTTAGGCCGAACCGGTTCTTGAAATTGGCCTGCTGCTCGGGTGTGAACGCTCGCAACTGCTGCAACGTAAAAATGCCGGCCGCATTCATCCGATTCGCGGTCAGTTGATCGACGCCTTCTAACTTCGAAAGATCATCTGCCTCAACGGGGCGGTCGCGATAGAGTGGTCCTAGCTCTGGGTCCGGGTATATCGCGTCGACATCGCGGAACTCCGGCGGCAAATAAGCGACACGCCAACGCTCCAGAATCTGCTGTCGCCAGTCGTCGTATTGCCCTGGCTGCAGCTTGAGTTCTCGCTCCACGTCCTGTTGGCCGCGTTGCGTCAGCCGGACTAAATCGCGATCGGAGTGAATCCCAAAGGTGCGAAGCCGTGCAGACATTTCCTCATCGAGGCCCCGAATCCCATCCAACCCTTTTGCCTTTGGGGCAGGGACTGGGTCTGGGAATAGAAGCCAACTCAATAGCCAAATGACGATGGCCAATGAGACGACGATCAGGAACGGCCAAAACAATGAACCTTCGAACGTGTTGTACTGAACTACGAGCAGAAGCCCCATGTCACACCTCTGGATAACCAATGGAAACTGACCGAAGTATCCTGATTACTCACGCAAGATGCAATTGTCCGAACCGCATTCAAAGGCTTTTGTTCCGCCAGAACGGCGAAACGAAGTCGAATTGCCCCGTTAATTACGCGCGACGTCCGTCGAACACAGACACGATGCTGCTTTTCGACGGACGCAGGGATTCAAGAGGAAGAGGGCAAGTCGCCCTTAGTGCTCATGCATGGTTGCAAAGCCGAGTTTCTTCAATTCGGCCATCCATGCGTGAGCTAAGGCATGCGAAGAAACTCCCAGATCCTGCCATGTCGTGCAGCGGTACTTGATATCCTCATGCCCATCGTGCTTAGCGGTCGTCACCTCGCACCCCAGCATTTTGAACATCTCCAGGTAGGCCTTTGCTGCGACGTCGTTGTTCAGGTGTACGGTTCGCCAGTCTTTCAGTTGGTACTGGACCGTCTCCTTGCGAGTCTTCGGAGGCGTGTTCTCGACGATGGCAAACTTATGTTTGACCAACCACTCGTTCCACTTCGCCGATTCAGCTTGGTCCTTCAGATTCAAGGTCTTCCAAAACTTACACTCGAAGGCCAAATCGATGTGACCGTCGTGCTCTGCACGCGTAACTTCGCAGCCAAGTTGCTTCAGCACCTTCTCAGTCTCGTCGGCCTCTTTCGCGGAGTGGATGTGAAGCGATGTCTTCTTGTTCGTGCGAAAACTGAGGCGGACCTTTCCAGGCTTCTTTGCCGCCGCGTCGTCTCCAACAGCAATGCCAGGACTTAGTTGAAGGAAGCTAAGTGCAGCCAGGACGAACAGGAGTTTCTGCGGGCAACTTGAGATCTTCGAATTCATCGACATCCGACTTCTTTCATTCCTTTGGGATTGCTTGTGTGCCGGAAAACCGTACCGGCAGAGTGCCGCCGAAATTTACCCAAACGCACAGTCTCAAACCATACTGATTGCCATTTCCGACCCCAAACGGCCGCTTGCTAGCGTAAATCCCCGCAATCGGCTGCCCCGATTCGCCTGACGGATCTCCTGAGGTGATCTAGGATAGCGAACCAAGAATCGAACAATGCCCAACAACCGCGTGCATTCCATAGTGTTCCTATGCCAGAACTTCCCGACATCGAAGTGTATGTGCGCCGGCTGAATGCCCTGTACGCCGGCTTGCGACTTGAGAAAATCCATCTCAAAAGTCCATTCGTGCTCCGTACTTTCGATCCAGATATTTTCGAAGCCGAAGGGCGGACCATCGAGTCTTTTCGGCGGCACAGTAAGCGAATCGTCTGGGAACTCGAAGGCAATCTGTGGATCGTATTTCACCTGATGATTACAGGTCGGTTCCACCGCAAGAAGCACGGCGTTAAGCCTAAGAGCAAAAGCGACTTGGTCGCATTCCAGTTCGAAAGCGACACGCTGATGCTCACCGAAGCAGGCAAGAAGCATCGCGCCGCCGTCTATTGCTTCAACGACGCTCGGCAACTAGATGAACTCGATCGAGGCGGGATCGAACCTCTAAGCTGCACATTCGAGGAGTTCGCTGAGCAACTAAAGCGTGAGAATCACACGTTAAAACGATCACTCACAGACCCACGCCTATTCAGCGGTATCGGAAACGCATACAGCGACGAGATCCTTCATGCCGCTCGGCTTTCTCCAATCAAGTGGACAAGCCGACTGTCAGACAAGGAAGTCCAACAACTGTACGAGGCAGTCGTCACTACACTTCAAACGTGGACGCAACGACTGTCAGATCTGGTCGGAGACGGATTCCCTGAAAAGGTCACCGCGTTTCATCCGGACATGGCAGTGCACGGGCGCTACCAGAAACCGTGCCCGGTGTGCGGATCTGCAGTACAGCGAATCGTTTATGCGGAAAACGAAACCAACTATTGTGTGACGTGCCAGACAGGCGGCAAGCTACTTGCGGATCGATCGCTTTCGCGACTTCTCAAGGACGACTGGCCCAAGGAACTGTAGGTCGCGTTCCCGATTAGGCTCATAAGTCGAAAACTCACTCGATTCGCAGGTCCGGTTCCTACCGAACAAACAGGATTCGGACTGCACAAAGGCCGGTAGGAACCGGGCCCTACCTTTTAAGGAACTAACGACTCAGCACACTAAAACGCATTGAGTCTACGTAGCGCAGAGCACATTCCCGAACGCCAGTGGGCCACAGCAGTATCGGCGCACACTACTTTCGCTTTCGTAAGTAAGACAAGTTCGTTTTGTAGCGTCGGTAGCACACCACGCTTGCTTCCCCCAAGAGAAGAGAGGACGAACGATGAAGGGTTCGCTGACGAAACTCCGCAAAATGGTCTCTGCACTAAGCCGCCGACACTGCACCTCGGCAATGGCCGCCGCACTTGTGTTTTTGGCCGCGACGGGCTCTCAAGCCGAATCGTTCACGGGCCTTAGATTTACCCGGATTGGCAACCAGGTGATTGCGGTACCAACGACATACTTTCTGTTGCCAAGGTATCGTCCCGTCCGACCAAGCGGCCCGGAAGTCTGGCAAGTTCGACTAAGTAACGGCAACGCCAGATTCACTCGGTCCTATCAAGTGAACAACAGCGCTCTCGCAATGCAACGAGCACGCCGCGATTACCGGAATGCATCTATCCTCGCAGTTCGAAAGCGATAGTCCCAACCGGCAGACCGTCAATGGCGAACGTCGGCTTTGCTGCCTTAAAGACGGACAATTCGGTCGATCGTACGAATGCGCTGACTTCAGTCGCTCCTAACTGTTCATCAGCTCTTCGATCTCTTCCGATTCGATCGGAATATTGGCGAACAGGTCGATGTTTTTGTCTTCACCGATGTAGATGTCGTTTTCGAGCCGGATCCCCATACTTTCTTCTGGAATGTAGATACCAGGTTCGACCGTAAAGACCATGCCTGGCGCGACGGGCTCATGGGGCGGATGAACGTCGTGTACGTCCAATCCCAAATGGTGACCGATCCCGTGCATGAAGTATTCCTTCACCAACGGTTTCTCGTCGGGATCCTGCTGCTTCGCTTCCTCGGCATCGATAAGACCAAGTCCGATGAGTTCTGCTTCCATTAGATCAACTGTTCGTTTACGCCACTCCAACGGAGTCACACCCGGGCGGAGAATGTCACAGGAACCCCGGAACACGCGTAAGACGGCGTTGTAAACGTCTCGTTGTCGATCCGTAAATCGGCCGTTGACCGGAATCGTTCGAGTCATATCAGCATTCCAATTCGCCCACTCTGCAGCTACATCCATCAGCAGCAGTTCACCGTCCTCACAAAGCGAGTCGTTTTCCACGTAGTGCAGGACGCAAGCGTTTTTTCCGGATCCGACGATCGGAGGGTAAGCGAAACCGCGAGAACGACTCCGCACGAACTCATGTAGGTACTCCGCCTCGACTTCCCATTCGCCAACGCCCGGTTTGACGAATTGCAGCACGCGTCGAAACCCGGCCTCCGTGATATCAATTGCCTTTTGAAGCATCTCCACCTCAATGGGATCCTTCGTGATTCGCAATCGATGCATGAGCGGCGCAAGCCGTTCCAAGTTGTGCAACGGATAACGAGCTTGGCACTCCTTGATGAAGCGATCGTTCGCAGTTTCCACGACCGTGGCCGCACGCAAGTGCGCGTTTGTGATCAGATAAATGTTCTCCACCTGAGGCACTAGGCGATGCAGGTGCTGTTGGAACGCGTTGGACCAAACGACTCGGCGAACGCCAGAGACTTCCGTTGCTTCCTCCTGCGTGAGCTTTTCACCTTCCCAAATGGCGATCAGTTCACTGGTCTCCTTTACGAAGAGAATCTCTTGATCCTTTTCGTCATGAGCATCCGGAAAGAGGACAAGCACTGTCTCTTCCTGATCGACGCCAGTTAGGTAATAGAGGTCCGTGTTCTGAATGAAGGGCATCACACCGTCTGCGTTAGTCGGCATGATATCGTTCGCCAAGACGATGGCGATCGAGTTTGGCTTCATCAACTCTCGCAGACGGGCGCGATTCTGAATAAAGAGTTTCGAATCGATTCGATCGTATCGCATGCTGGCTTCCCTTTGCTCGAAGAAGCCAAAATTTTAGGCTGCGACCCGATACGCTACCACCCAGGATGACGTGGAAGGAAACGGTCTACTCCCCGTCCACGGACTTCGCGACTCTACGAAGAAATAGGCGGCAACTAAGCGCGAATTTCGGTCGTTGACAGTTACGAAAGAATCATCTCCGCAGAAACACTCTCACGATCCTCTGGCCCGAGTTTCGTGTTGGCCCCCATGGCTGCCAGCATCGTGTTGTAGACGTCGATGCCTTCGCGCCCAACGTCCATAATCTGGCCCGTCTTGAATCGTCCGTTTGCTCCACTGATGGCATGAAAGATTCCGGATAGCTCTCGCTTCGAATCGTTGTGTCGACCGTCGCCTGATTCTGTCGAAACCGTCAACATCGAGTTCTCTAGGGCACTGCGTCCGTTGGGATCCTGAATCTGATCCAACTTGTTCAGGAAATAGGCGACCTCACGCATTTTCATGTGAGCGTGGGCTCGCAGCTGTTCGTTGTCTTTCTCTGGCTTGAACTTATGCCACCATTCATGACTGCATCCTTTATCGCCCGAGGCATTTAGATCCTTCGCGTCATTGAACGAATAGATTTTGCGGCCATCGTATTCATAGTCACCGGTAAGGCGAAGACGTTCGCCAGCCGCCAGAAACGTCAGCGACCCAAACCGCACGCGATCGAGTTCGACAGCAATTGCATAGAGATCAGAAAGCAATCGCCATTCATCTACCAAGTTCTGCAGTGGCATATCAATACCTTGCCCACCCGGATCAGCCGAACCACCATGCTTCAGCTTCGAAGCTGTCGGACGAACTGGGCTTCCCTGCGTTTGAGCATCCGTCTTTGGGCTCTCTTGCACCGCGTATGCTCGCTGTTCGTATTCTCGAATTCGTTCCAAGTGATCGGATACGCGAGCCTTCGAGGCAGCCCCTAGGGGTGAATTTTTGCCCGTGAAGTGTTTGTACTGGTCGACTACCGCGTCGAGCACACTTCGCCGTAACCTGCGTTGCCGGGGATCTTTGACGTCTCCGATTGCAATCGCCCCAAACACTCGATCGAATACATCGCGAGGTCGCTCTTGCATCGCTGCTGCGACGGTACCATTCTCGTTGTAGCTGTGTACGAATCGCCCGACTCGGCTGCGACGAAAAAATGTACCGGCAACCAAAGTCGGTACCATATCCGCGGGCATTCCGTTCGGATGATAAGTGCTGCGGATCACTTGGTCGATTGACGGGCCACCTGCGCGTGCCTCGCCATCAGGAGTCTCTGCGGTGAAAGCTGCAGTCGCACCGTCGAAGTGCGCGTTGATACCGCGCGCGTCGGCCCGAACTTGATCGACGTCCCGCATAATCAACAGTTTGTCGCGGAGTGGCTTCAACGGCTCAAGCACCCCGTCAAAACCTTCCTTTTGCAGCGGCGCGGGAATTCCTAACCCAAAGAACACGTTGAACGCTCGAACTGGCACTTGCCCCTTCGGCGTCGAAGCCAACGCATCGCTTACCATCATTTCCTCAAGCAGCGGCAATGCAATCGCGGCACTGCCGATACCACGCAGCATCGTTCTTCGACTTAGTGGCGTTGTCATGTTCGGCCTCGCTATCTATCGGCTTAATCGAATCGTTGTTATCAGTTCGCTGTCGGCAATGGCGGAAATCGTCGCCTTGTACGTTCCGCCGTTTTCCATTGCCTCGCGATGGATTGCCTGTACGACGGACGCATCGATCGCAGTCAACGGTCGCCCTACTGCAAACTGAGTCAGCTTCCAGGTAATGGATTCCTTGACTCGCTCGCTTCCGGCCATCAGATCCATCAATTCACGCGACGTCTGAAACCGCACCGGCTTGTCCGCTCCCGGAAACGCAATTTCGCCATCCGCTCTGAGCTTGTTGCCATGCTCGTCCTGTTCGTGAAAGCCGCCCAGTCCGTCAAACTTCTCGAGCCCAAAAGCAAGCGGCTCGAAACGACTATGGCAGCCACCACAAGTCGCATTCGCAATACGTTGCTCGGCAATTGCACGCTGTGACAAGCCCGGTTTCGTGGGTACTGGAGTCGTATCGACACACGGCGGCGGATCCTTCACCACGCCGCGCAACAATTCATCCATCACCAACAGCCCCCGCGTTACCATTGAGGCTTCGTCGCCACCGACCGTCAACACACTACCGTGCGTAAGCAAACCACCTCGGTTTTGGTCGCTCAAATCGTAGCGCACGAACTGCTGGCCGGCGGCGGGATTTTTGGCCGGCAAGCCATAGTGTTTCGCAAGGCGTGGCGTGACAATCGTCAGCCTAGCGTTCAACAAGTTAGATAGCGGTCGCTGCTGCTTCCACACGACCTCTTCAAAGAAGGCCAGCGTCTCCTCTCGCATATCGTCCGCGAGTGCCGGATCCCATTTCGGAAACTTCTGCTTGTTCGGTTGCATATTCTGCAGACGGCCAAGGTTAAGCCATTCAGCAAAGAACCGCTTCGAATGACCGACCGCTCGCGGGTCCCCCATCATCCGATTGACTTGATCACGGATGGCCTGTTCGTCGTACAGGTCGCCATCTTCAGCTGCCTCCATCAATTGTTCATCGGGCGGAGCTCCCCAGACCATGTAACTGAGGCGCGACGC
>CAYQMZ010000209.1:4371-10523 GCA_964418725.1 uncultured Pirellulaceae bacterium | reverse complement strand
ACCGACACGTCCGCTTCAACGACCGACACCGAAGCGAAGAGCAAGAAGCCGGCTCGCGAAACCCAAAGTCGAAAGACATCTCGCGCTAAGTCAGGCACCGCATCACGGAAGACAACCACTTCCGATGCACGTAAGTCGGAACGCAAACCTGCTTCCAACGGCAAAGCTGGACAACGCAAGTCTGCTCGACCGGCCGAAACTCGAGGCTCAGATTCACGGAGCACTGAATCTCGTCCAAGTCGTAAACCGGCAACCGCCGCTGCAACGCGCGATGAAAACCAAAACACGGACGAGGAACCTCTGTCCTTGGCAGAGGAGATCGCGGAAGAGACTACCGTCGAACGCAGCCGCAAGAAACGGACTCCACTTCCCAACCAAGGCGATGTTCACATCGCTGAGTTGCAGAAGATGTCCATGAGCGAACTCCTCGAAGAGGCACAGCGAGAAAACGTAACGGACGTCACGGGACTGAAGAAACAAGATCTCATCTTCAAGATCCTCAAAGAACGCGTGAAGATGAATGGCCTCATGTTCGGCGAGGGCACGCTGGAGATTTTGCCGGACGGTTTCGGTTTCCTTCGCAGTCCAGACTACCACTACCTTTCGTGTCCCGATGACATTTATGTATCGCCCAGCCAAATCCGTCGGTTTGGGTTAAAGACTGGCTCGACTGTTTCGGGTCAGATCCGTCCTCCCAAAGAGAGCGAGCGATATTTCGCTCTGCTACGGGTCGAAGCGGTCAATTACCAAGACCCTAATAAAATGTCGGAGGTCGTCGACTTCGATGACCTTACCCCCCTGCACCCCAAGCAACGCATCGTTTTGGAAACGACCCCTGAAGAGGTTGATACGCGTGTAGTTGATTTGGTGGTTCCGATTGGGTTCGGACAGCGGGGACTGATCGTCAGCCCTCCTCGCGCCGGCAAAACGATCCTGATGCAAAAGATGGCCAAGTCAGTTCTTGCCAACTTCCCGGAGTCGTACGTCATCATGCTGTTGATTGACGAACGACCGGAAGAAGTGACGGACATGGAACGTCAGGTGAAGGCTCCCAACTGTGAGGTCGTCAGTTCCACATTTGACGAACCAGCGTCTCGTCATATCCAAGTGTCAGAGATGGTGCTTGAAAAAGCGAAACGCATGGTCGAATTCGGCTACGACGTGGTCATCTTCCTGGACAGCATCACAAGACTCGCACGTGCGTGGAATTCCGAGTGTCCGCAGTCAGGCAAGGTTCTGACCGGCGGTCTGGACGCCAACGCAATGCAACGACCTAAGCGATTCTTTGGCTCGGCAAGAAAAGTCGAAGAGGGTGGGTCGCTAACGATCCTGGCAACAGCGTTGGTCGACACAGGGAGTCGCATGGACGACGTGATCTTTGAGGAATTCAAAGGCACGGGCAACCTTGAAATCGTTTTGGATCGTTCCTTAGTCGAACGTCGCATTTACCCAGCAATTGATATCAATCGCAGCGGAACACGACGTGAGGAAATGCTGATGGACCCGCAAGAGCATCGCCTTGTATGTCAGATGCGCCGAGTCCTCAGCGAAATGAATGCCCCCGATGCGATGGAATTGCTGACGAATCGACTAGCGAAGACTAAGTCGAACGCTGAATTCCTCATGAGCATGAACCTCACATAAGTGAAGCAAGCTCACGCATCTTGCTTCTGATTCTTTACTGACACACCGACCATGGTAGGTCCTTCGACTATGCCCAATGTTATCACCGGAAATCCCAAGGATTCCGCCGCCGCCCTTGGCACCAAACGAATTGGCATCGTTATCTCGCGATACAACGAATCCATTACTTCGAAGCTGTTGACGGGAGCTCTGGAGACTCTGATCAACAGTGGTGTTGCGGACGAAAACATCGACGTCGCCTGGGTACCCGGCGCCTGGGAAATTCCTGTCGTCGCCGATCGACTTGCTAACACGAAAAAGTACGCGGCGATCTTGTGCTTGGGGGCAGTCATTCGCGGCGAGACAACGCATGACCAACACATCAATCGCCAAGTCAGCCTTAGCTTGGGCGAACTTGGCATCCGCTACCAACTTCCCGTCCTGTTCGGATTGCTGACCTGCGAGAACATGGAGCAGGCGATTCACCGCAGTGGTGGAAACGTAGGGAACAAAGGAGCAGAGTGTGCCGAAGCGGCCCTCGAGATGATCTCCGTGCTTCACCAGATACCTGCTCAGTAACGAATCCGCATCGGGTGATCGCCAATGAATCGTCCCACAGCCGCAGTCGGTGACGAAGACTCATCGCCGACAGACAACCCACTGCGTCGCTATCGAACGAACATCCGCGTGAACTATCACGAAACGGATGGTCAACAACGTGTGCACCACGGAAACTACACGCATTATTTCGAACGCGGTCGCGTGGAAATGCTGCGTGCTGGCGGGATCAGCTACAAGCAACTTGAACAAGACGGCAAGATGCTGGTGGTTACTGAGATGAACATCAGCTACCACAATGCAGCCGAGTTCGACGACCTGCTGACGCTGACAACCGAAACGATCGAAGTTCGGAAAGTTCGAATTCGTCACCGATACACTGTCCACCGTGGCGAAGTACTAATTGTCCAAGCCCAGTCGACGATCGCTTGCGTGAACCCGGACGGTAAACCGTCACGACTTCCGCAGGAATTCCTCACACTCGAATTGGACTAGCGTCCGTTGCTTGTCGTGTCGGCATTTCCTTCACCGCACTTCGATCAGCGGGCGGATCACCGTAAGAAGGTGTGCAAGCAAACCAACGCATCGCGGAACTGAATTCAAGCAGTCCGCGGAACGTCCCTGCCCATTCAGGCAACTTGCTTCTATAATTCGCGACGAAGTTTCACCCCAATCCTGCAGTAACGCACCCACAGTGCGTGAGCACCCCAAACATGCTGTTGCGACGTAGCCGAGCCCGCGAGGTTGTTTTACAACTTCTCTATCAGGACGACCTCAGTCCCGACCGGTCGCTCACGCCGGATCTGACGTTCATCAGTGGCCGACTGCACAACAACTCGGATCTGATCGAATTTGCCACACAGTTGCTCAACGGTGTCCGACGAAACCTAACCGAACTCGATGAGCTTCTCGACAAACGAACAGACAATTGGTCCTTGAAGCGGATGGCGGTTACTGACCGCAACGTGCTGCGTTTGGGAGCCTTCGAGATCCTGTACACGGATACGCCGGGCGCGGTCGTCATCAATGAGGCAGTTGAGCTGGCAAAGAGGTTCGGTTCAAAGCAGTCCTCACAGTTCGTGAACGGAATCCTCGACGGGCTGCTGCAAAACGCACCCTCGACAAAAACGGACGCTGAGCCCACGGAAGACGACACGGCATCTGGATAACCCGGGGCAAGCTTGGTAACGTCAAGCAACGTCTTGAGTCCGCGGCAGTGGCAAATCGCCAGTATGGAGATCGAAAAGCGTGGGAATCTTTGATCGCTTTAAGAAGAAGGCCTCTACAAAACCAGAGGTAGCGGAGACGCAACCGGCACCTGATGCCACAGATCAGGTAACTTTGGACGATGCGCCCACAGATGCGAATACTGTCCCGGCAAACGCCGCTCCCGAACCGCATGCACCAGCCGAGTCGGCAGAACCCGAAAAGAAGGGACTGTTTGCCAGATTCCGCCAAGGACTGCAAAAGACGACACAACTGCTTAACACGGACATTCGTGACCTGTTTAAGCAGGAAGGGCAGCTGGTTGACGAAACCTTCTTGGACCGGCTGTTTGAAATTCTGATTCGCACCGACATGGGTGCCGCACCCGCGAACGAAATCAAAGAAGACATCCAGAAGGAGTTCCGCGGTCGCGTCGTTGAAATGGGCGACGTTCTGGCCCAAGTCAAAGCCAAACTGCTTGAGCTGACCGAACAGGAAGAGAAGCCGATCGTCCTTCAGGCGAGTGGCCCGACAATTATCCTAGTCGTCGGAGTCAACGGATCCGGCAAAACAACGTCAATCGCCAAGCTAACGAAGCATTTCCGCGACCAGGGCAAATCCGTGGTACTCGGTGCTGGCGATACGTTTCGTGCGGCTGCCGTCGAGCAATTGACCATCTGGTCGGAGCGACTTGGCGCGGAAATCGTGACAGGCAAACAAGGTGCGGACCCCGCCAGTGTCGCCCACCGAGCGGTTGCGACGGCACTCGAAAAGAACGTCGACGTATGCATTTTGGATACGGCAGGCCGATTGCAGACCCAGAAAAACCTGATGGACGAATTGGGTAAGATTCGCCGGGTCATTACGAAGCAAATCGAAGATGCACCCCACGAAGTGATGCTGGTCCTGGACGCCACAGCCGGACAAAACGCAATCAGTCAGGCAAAGGGCTTTTCTGATGCTGCCGAGTGTACCGGCATCGTCCTCGCCAAACTCGACGGAACCGCCAAGGGCGGCGTGGTGATTCCGATTCGTCAGCAGTTCGACATCCCAGTTCGCTACGTCGGGGTTGGTGAGCAAGCGGAAGATTTGGCACTCTTCAATCCATCGGAATTCGCGGACGCCCTGTTCGCAGAGACAGGTTAGGCGCCCGAATTTCTCACAAGCAGTCGGGCGATCTCGTTCGCGAGCTCGCGTTCCGTCGCTCTCATCACGCGTTGCGCCGGATGGGAACTCTCAAAAGCACGTCCGATCTCAGCCTTGTCATAACCCCACAAGTACGTCGATTGATCGCTTCCTCACTTCACCCTCCCACGAACTAACTCCTCCATGTGGTATGGCATTTTGGTGGGAGGGTCGGCACCGAGCTTTAGCGAGTGTGTCGGGGAGGGTGAAGTGTTGAATGCAAGTTCAAACTTGTGGGTAAAGACAAGATCTCAGCAGCCCCGCGGCATCTACTGCTCCACGGGCGAATGATTGGGGAGTTCCCTGTTCAATTTCCGGCCACAGGTTCACTCTGACCTGAAACATGCTGCTGGTTGCGGCGGAAGAACCGCCAGAACCCGTGCAAGTTAACGACTGGCCGACGGACACACGTGTGTCGAATCGGCACCACTCACGCGAAAAAGTGACGAATGAGCTAGCAGATCCGACGTCACGAGACCTACATCGCGCACAGCTTCACACACATCGAACGAAGCTGCGGGTTGCGCGTCCAATCGCTTCTTTTTGTCTTGAAGGTAGTTTGCAACTAGCACCGATAGTCTCCTCAAGCAGATGTTATGCACGCATAGCGAATGGAAGTGTTGTGCGAGTCCCGCCTTTTCATCTGTTGAAACTTTGCCCACATCAGGTGTGGCTTCGGCGACACCTCCTACCTTTGTCACGTTGAATGGAGTCCATTTCAAATGAAGATGACCTCGATTGCCTGGGCCGGCTTGCTGATCACCAGCATTCTGGCGGGAGGCTCCCACGGTCAGGGCTTGGAACAACCTCTTTCCGTCCGCCCCATTGGCTTTAACTACAACTACCTTCAAGACGGATCAACGATTCCTGCCATCCCCGGTGAGAGTCCCATCGTTGAACCGATCCAAGTACAGTCCTCTGTTCCATCCACTCAAACGATTGGAACAGGACTACTAGGCGAAGCTGCCGGCGGAGCCGCTATGGCTCCAGCAGCATCGGCAGGCGCCTATGCAGCTCCAGCTGCAAGTGCACCAGCGGCATCCGCATGTGGATGCTCTCCAGCAGCACCCGCTTGTGACTCGTGCACGGCCGCGGCCCCAGCATGTGGTGCACCTGCACCATCATGTGGCGCAGCGCCTTCGTGCGGCGCACCAGCGTGTGACGCTCCTTCTTGTGCTCCATCGTGCGGTGCCCCCGCAAGCTGCTGCTCGCCATGCGGCGACTGCGGTGGTGGATGCGGCGGCCTTAGCTGTGGCGGACTAGGGCTGTGCGATTGCAATCTGGGTGACGCGTTCACTCTGAGCGGCGCATTGCACGGTGACTGCCCTCCATGCGTCAACATTGGCGGATGGTTCTCAGCTGGCTACCACAGCGAAAGCAACGACCTGTTCAACAGCCGTCCTAACAACTTCGCCCTACACCAGGGCTGGTTGTACGCTGAGAAGGTTGCTACGTGCGACAGCCGTTTGGGTTTCCGTGCTGACGTGATGTACGGTATCGATGCAGACGACACGCAAGCCTTTGGCAACAATCCTGGCGTATGGGATTTTGACAACGGTTTCGATCACGGTGCCTACGGC
>CAYQMZ010000209.1:0-4361 GCA_964418725.1 uncultured Pirellulaceae bacterium | reverse complement strand
ACTTCTACACGCTTGTTGGCTACGAAGTTGTTACCGCTCCCGATAACTTCTTCTACAGCCACGCCATCACCATGTACAACAGTGAGCCATTTACGCACACTGGAGTTGTTGCAACAGGTGAGATCAATGACAACCTGACCGTCTACGCTGGTTGGACGCTCGGTTGGGACACTGGTTTCGATCAGGTTAACAGCGGAAGCTCATGGCTTGGTGGTTTCGGCGTATCGCTTACCGAGAACGCTTCGTTCACCTACATCTCGACCGCTGGTAACTTCGGTGCTCGTGGTGACAACGCTTACTCACACAGCTTGCTGTTTGACGTGAGCGTTACCGAAAACCTGAACTGGGTTGTCCAAAGCGACTTGGTTCGTGTCACTTCAACCGGCGAAGACAACGTTGGTTTGAACCAGTACCTGCTGTATACGGTCACCGATTGCCTTGGCTTGGGTGCTCGTATGGAGTGGTGGAAAGCTGACAACGTCACAGGTTACGCTCCTCACGGTGCTGTTCTTCCTACCGACGGCAGCTTCTCCTACTACGCAGCTACGTTCGGTGCGAACATTCGCCCTCACGCGAACTTCGTTATCCGACCAGAGCTTCGTATCGACTGGTCGCCAGCTGCTGACTACGACGAATCGTACTTTGGAGTTGACGCGATCTTCACATTCTAGATCTGCCCATACTCCCTTGACGTGACGCAAGATGGGGACTGCGAGGGGGCTCAACGCGAGCCCCCTCAGCTCCCACGGCTCAGCCGGCGAAAGACCCTCGCACTTGATCACGTCCATTGCAACCTAGACAAGCGAATCAGTTAGATCGCCAATCCCGTCGCAATACCTGCCCCGCCTTAGGGGCAGTTTTCTTTTGTCCATGGCGGCGGACTTTCTTTTACGAATTGCAGTCTTGCTGGTCTCTCGAGTTATCCGTTCCCTTTGGCTACTGCGAACATCGTCACGAATCAATCGCTCGAATGTTTAGCCAAGCAAACGAACAATCGAGAACATTTTTGATTTGACTGTCGCTCCCGGCTGTCAACCTGCAGTAGCTCGCGCTGCCACTCTGGCGGGGCAAACAGCCCCTCACCACGAATCTGACTTGGCGACAGAAAGTGTCCAACACGAGCGATTCGATTCGAGCAATCCGATTTCTGTTGACGATGTTACAAACGGCATCAACGATGAAATAGGACATTGATCGGTGCGATGCCTTGTACGGTGATCAGTCATCAAACGCTTGCGCTGATCGAGCCGAACTGACGATTGCAACTTCTTCGAAGGACTATCGCCTATGTCGTGGCAGCAAACTTTCTTGGAAACGTTCGGCACCGGTGGCCTTGGTGGTATGTCATTTCGCACCTGGCACAAGTCACTTGCGGAGAACAGTTACTCGATTGATCGTCCGTACTGGCTTCGAGCCGGCGTGACGACCGCCAGTACGATTCAAAACTCGTTTTACCGACGCATCGAGTCACTGCGATTCGGAAAAGCAATCGAAGCCACGAAAGTTCAGCCACCGGTCTTCATCCTTGGACTTTGGCGTAGTGGCACAACGCACTTGCACAACTTGCTGGCGCAGGACGATCGCTTTGCGTATCCGAACACGTACCAGGTTTTCTTTCCACACACTTTCCTGACTACCGAGAGCTGGAACTCAAAGCTTCTAGACTTCTTACTGCCGGCACGCCGAGTTCAAGACAACGTGAAACTTGGTGCGGATCAACCGCAAGAAGATGACTTCGCGATCTGCGGAATGACGGGAATGTCGTTCATGATGAGCATCGCGTTTCCACGTCGCGCAGCCGAATACAGCCGGTTTATCACGCTCAAGAATACAACTGCCGAAGAGCAATCGACGTGGCAGTCCACCATGCAGCACTTCCTGAAGAAGCTGACCTACAAATACAACAAACCGCTGGTCCTAAAATCCCCAGCCCACACCGCGCACGTCCGCACGCTGCTTAGCATGTTCCCCGACGCGAAGTTCGTGCTGATCCATCGCGACCCCTACGAGGTGTTCTCGTCGTCAATGCATTGCTTCAACAAGGTCTTCGACATGTGGGCACTGCAGAAACTGGGAGACTATGACATCGTTGGTTCCACGATCCGGAACTATCGCGAAGTCACCGAAAAGTACTTTGCGGAACGATCTCTGATTCCAGAGCAGAATCTCGTTGAGATTCCGTTCACCCAACTCGATGCTCAACCGCTGGAAACAATGCGAGCGATTTACAAGCGCCTGGCATTGCCTGAATTTGATCATGTCGATGCGAAACTTCAGACCTACATCCAGTCCCTTGGCACGTATCGCAAGAACCGTCATACAGACCTCGCCCCGGAACTCAGGGCACGGCTGGTTGATCAGTGGCAAGAATATTTCAGAAATTGGGGCTACGAAGAATCGTTGCCTGCCGCTGCGTAGAAAAGATGCACGACGCATCGCCACAACGACGCGCCGTTTTCGAAGTCTGCCTGAGCAAAGTCTACCGAAGCTGAAATTAGAATTGCGTTAGGCGGCTCGGCCGAACAGCTTGCGAACACCGCGAGACTCGCCCGACAGAATGCGCCAAACGCGCCGACGAATGCTGTAAACGCGACGATTCACATCTTCCATCATTAACTGTGAAGAGCTTCGGAGTTTCTGAAATTCAATCGGCTCGGAAGCTGGCGTGGCGTCCGTCCCCTTCTTCAAAACGTAGCTACAAGCGTAACCGTGTCCGTAACTCCGCGCGCGAGGCAAATAGAGATACGCTCTCTCTACCTCAAAGCTTGCTTCTTCGATGAGCTCACGTAATTTCGGAACCGTCAGATCCACAGGGTGCAAGTCATCGCCCTGCCCGTCGTGTAGATCGACGGAAAGCAAAAAGTACCCGCCTGGTTGCAGGTAGAAAAAGACGTTCGACAGAATTTCTTCTGGTTGAAAAGTGTGGTCGAGCACATTCATGCAGTTGGCGAATGCCGCCGTATCGGCCAACGATTCCACTCGCTGCTCAGCTGGGATCGAGTGCAGTTGATCTGCATTCTTTAGGTCGCACCAGTCGATGCTCTCCAGATACTGATCGCCCAGCGGTTCGATCGCTGCAATCTTGGCGTCCGTGAAGAATCGCGTTCGCAGATGCGATCCGGCACCAATATCGACAATCACTTTGCCGGCGAACTGGTGCTGGGAAAAGCCCATCGCCTCGTAGATCTCACGATCACGCAGATCCGAATCGTCGTTCGGCTTCGGCTTGTTTTCGACATGAAACTCCAGCTCGCCAACTTGGGCTTTCGTCTTCCAATGATCGTAAGCGACGGCATCGGCTTTATTCGAATCAGACATACGTGGTCTCAAGCGGGCAAGGTGTTCGTTATACGTGACCACCGATCAATGCTTGCATGCAAGCCACTTGCACCAAGTCGAGCAGTTGTCATTGACCCGTCACGTTCAAACAAGGTAAATACCGGATTACTTACAGGCAGAACAGACCGATTCGTTGGACGCCCCGTCCCAAGTGCAAGCAAGAACCAAGGATGACCGAATGGGACTGAAACTGCCTGGGATCGTTCAAGCTCTCTACTGGCGGTGTCGTCGTGCCGGCAGATCCGTGGATAGCTGGGCGGATGTTGGGGAAGCAATTGCCCCGGATACTCCAAGGTCGATCTGCATTGTGGGCAATGCCGGCTATTTGGCGGAGCTACAGCAACAAGATGCGATCGACTCTCACGACTTAGTTCTTCGCATGAACAACTGTCTGGTCCGCGGATTCGAGCAGCACGTCGGAACCAAGACAGACATCTATATGTCTAACTTCTTCGACGACATAAACTTTGCAAACCCGGCGATTTCCGATGCACGGTTCCACGTCTCGTCGCGACCGAATGCATTTCGCAAGTCGAGTCGTGGCCCCAACGGAAACCGGCAGATCAGGTTCCGCTACGGTGCCCATATCGCCCGTGGAATGGTGCTCGGCAACATTCGCCGCTCATTCGCGCCGTCCGAGAAACACTTCATTGAATGGGTCGACACGTTGGGTTCAGAACCCACGACGGGCTTTATGGCGATCCAGCTTGCGTTGACGCTACCTAGTATCGAGCGGGTATACGTCACAGGGTTTTCATTCTTTGAAGGCAAGAGCCACTACTTCAGTGACCAGAACATTCAACCGTTTCACAACATCCAGGACGAACGAAGTCTGCTTTGCAATCAGCTACGTGAGGAAGCTTCACGCGGGCGACTGACATGCGACCCAATTCTATCCGAACAAGTAGGAATCAAAGACGATGACTTCCGAATCGCTGTATGAAGTTTATCACGCTGCCTGCCCATTTCCGCACTTTGGTTGCGACTCGTTTCATGCAGACAAGGCAGTTACGGCCTACGAC
>CAYQMZ010000208.1:6322-10527 GCA_964418725.1 uncultured Pirellulaceae bacterium | reverse complement strand
GAGGGTGAAGTGAGGAAGCGAGCAATCGACGTACTTGTGGGTAATGACAAGGTCGTGGAGCCATCGGGCGGTAGGTGGAAGCGAGCAAAGGAACCAAATCCACACGGCCAGGCAGATTGTTGTTCGTGGTGACGTACTCCGAGGGGTGTGGAACCGCTGTCTCGTAGCGATCGGAGCTATGACGTTCGCATTGGCGAACAATCTTCTGAGACGCTTGGCGACTATTCGAGTAAAGTAGGGCCAGTGCAGCGAATACCAAGAATCAACTGGCACGAGAACGCTTTGGGGATACGAATGGTGCGCAACCCTGATCAGTATTGCCTTCGTTTTCTGATTCCGTTGGTTTCTATTCTTGCCTCTCAGCTGCTCGCGATGCCATCCACGGTGGTAGGAGCGGCCGAAGCGATGGCGAAAGAACCGGGCACGATCGAGATTGAAAAGCGAACTCTTGAAAGTGAAAAGTATGGCGCTATCGAGCACGAAATAGGCACGCTCTATGTGCGCGAAAACCGAAGCGATCCAGGCAGTCGCATTATCGGTATTGGCTTCGCGAGGTATCCATCACTAAAGAAAGAATGGAGCGTGCCGATCCTGTACCTCATGGGGGGGCCGGGCTATTCTGCAATCGAACCCATCAAAGGGCTACCACCCGAGTTATCGCACCATGCCCAAGATACGACAGATTCCATACTCTTGCTGCGGGAGTTCGGTGACTTAATTCTCATTGATCAACGCGGATTCACAAATCGTGGAGACGCGTTCGTCGAACTTCAAACGAGTTCGCCACCGAAAGCGGATGAACCCTACACCAAAGAGAAACGACTGGCAGACTATCGCCAATTCGTTAGCAAAATAGTTGCGAAATACGAAGAGTCTGAAGTCGATCTACGTGGCTACACGATTTTGGAGTTGGCGGATGATGTTGCAGAACTCTGCAGGGTACTTGAATACGACAAGGTGGTGGTCTTTGGCGGGAGTTTTGGCAGCCAATGGGCACTGGCCGTGATGCGTCGACACCCAGAATTAGTGAAGCGTGCATTCCTTTGTGCCACCACGCATCCGGGAAGCACGTTCCCACTGCCGACCTACATATTGAATGCCGCGAAGCGAAGATGGAAAGTCATCGACAAAGATCCTCGATTCGCAAAACTCTTACCTCCCGGCGGAATGGGAGAAGCGGCGGAGACGTGGCTGAAGAAACTGAGAAAACATCCAACTTTCAAAACGCGAAGAAAGTTCCTCGGGAGGCCATTCGGACCTCCAGTCGTTTCGCGCACGCTAGGCCCTATGAACTTTCCATCCGTATTCTCACACAACGAGATTCTGCGTTGCTACCACGGAAAGACTAGCCACCATGAGCGTGCACGGCAGCACTTCCGCGAATACCATATCTTGATCAACCGTTTGATTCGAGCGAGCAATGGCGCTACGAACGAGCGACGTGACCAGATTGTCAATGATCCTGCTGCTCCGTTGGTGCCCAGCTATGCTCTACTCTTTGACAGTTACGATGCTACGAAGGATCTTTGGCCCGTCCCAGATATTGGCGATGCATTTCGCACGCCGATGAAATCTGACATCCCCGTATTCTTCGCGCACGGCGATTGGGATGACACAACGCCGATTGAAAACACTTATGAAATCGCGAAATCGTTTGAAAACCATTTCATTCAAGTCATTGAGCGCGGCACACACGCGGCACTTGTATGGGAACAGATCGCGCCTTTTTTTGAAACGGGTTCGTTTGATGGGCTTCGAGATCGTGTGAAAATGCCAACGAAAATCGAGCCACCGCCGGATGGCTTGAGTCCTCGAAAGAAACGGGAATAGCGTGGTGTCCAAGCACGCGCTGAATCAAGGTTTCCCAGCGAGGCTCAGCAGTGGCTAGAATCCAGCCACACCGAGTGCCACTAGACGGCAACACAGACAAGGCGCTTCGATTCGGCTAGGGGGCTGGCAACATCCGAAACTCACCTTCTTCTTGCCTGCCGGTCATGAAGAACGAAGTATGATGAGTTTGCTTTGAGAACGACTTCAAACTTGGTTTCGGGCAAACATGAAATACCGACTGGAACATGCCAATATCTGCGTGCACGACATCGATGGTGTTGTGAAATTCCTTCAGACTGCCTTTCCAGATTTTCGCGTGCGGCACGATGGCTTGGATAGCAAGAGTGTTCGCTGGGTTCATGTGGGGACCGACGAAACGTATATCGCTCTAAATCCGGCGAACTCCGAGGAGCCGCCGCGAGGGAATCCATATAGCGGACGCCCGGGATTGAACCACCTAGCCTATGTTGTTGACGACGTTCAGAGCTTGAGGAAAAGACTGCTGTCTGCAGGCTATGAAGAATCGACACCGCCCAACAGCCACCCACATCGCAAACGCGTCTACTTTTACGATCCAGTTGGGAACGATTGGGAATTCGTCGAGTATCTCTCGGACGACGTGAACCAACGGCATGATTACGAATTGCTGGAGTGACTTCTCGCATATCTGACGGCGATGCAATTTCGGCGATCCCTAGCGCCACCGGGGTACATCAACCTCAGCGTTTAAGCAGGACGAGACAACTCCGAAGGTTGTCAAACCGTGGAGGATAGCCGGGAGTGGCTATCCTCATAGGTCGTTTTTCCCGCTGTTGATTTCAGGCTTCGCGCAAACTTGTCAAATTAATGTGGTCTCTGAGGTCAAGGATCGGTCACTTCGCACTGCGGGAGACTCTTCTTCAACGCCAAGAATGCCTCTTCTGATACAAGTGTTCCGCCAAGCATGAGACTTTTTAGTGTTGGGGAGTCTTGGAAGACCAGAACGCCTGCATCCGAAACAAGAGTATTCTGAAGGAGCACGGAATGCAGTTTGGGCAACGATGCAACGTGAACTAGACCTGAGCCCGTTACGCCCGTCTTGTAAAGTAGGAGATGTTTCAGCGTCAACATGTTTGAAAGATTGGCGAGACCGGCATCGGTGATGCGAATGTTGCTTCCGAGTTCTAACGTCTCCAAGTTTTTCAGCGATCGCAAACACACGAGGTCTTCGTCATTGACACCACAATTGGCCAGGTCCACCGTCTTCACGGTCATCGTTGATTGGTCATAGTCAACGAAGCCACCAAAGTGTAGGACCTGCTCGACTGCCCGCCGCTTATCACGCGAGATCATTTTCCTGTTTGTGATGGCCGCTTCCGGTAGCATTTCTCGGAGCTTGGCGACAGCTTCATCGGTGACCAAAGTATCGTTAAGCGAAACAAGCCTGAGATGTTTCAGGCGACCCAAAGCTTCCACACATCGATCAGTAACTCCACTGCCGTCAAGCACGAGTTCCTCAAGACGTGTCGCGTTCGCCAAATTTTCCAGTCCCGCATCAGTGATTAGAGTACTGTCTAACCAAAGCACGCGGAGTTTGCTCTTGTTTTTGATGAACTCCAAACCGCGGTCGCGTACCGGAACGGCGCCAAGTTGGATGACTTCCAGCTCATCGAGATCGGCTAGTGCGGAAAGCCCTTCTTCGGTGACAGTTGGTCCGTAGACTTCCACGGAACGCAACTTCATCAATCGACGAACATGTGACAGTGATGAGTCCGTCGCCAAATGGGGGCCGCCCTTCGAGCCGACAACTACACCGACAACATCGCCGTCTGTGATGTCTGCACCGAAGACCTCAAGCAACCACTCGGGAACTGATGTTTCAAAGTTGAGTTTCGCCTTGGCACTGCGTAGGGCGACAATCGCGGAACGCTGGCCCCGCAGTGCGAATACGCGGGGTGCGAGAACTCCTAGGCCCAGACCGCAAACAACGTTGAAAACAAGGAGCGTTCGGAGGCTAAACCGAAAGCGATGACGGACCAAGTAGACCGCCGAGAATACAAACGCCACGACCGCGAAAATCAGCAACGAAAGCTCAAGACGACCTGCTCGGATTCCCGCAACTTCGAGACCGAAGAGAGCCGAGACCATTAGGCCGCCCAAGAAAAGAGTTGTCAGGACCAGTCTGCCAACGAAGATTGCAAGCCGCGGTTTACCGATCGGTGACGCTTGCTGGCTCCTCATCAATCGCAACCCTCAATAGATTAAAGACACTACGTCTTTTTATCTATTCATGTCTTTCGTTGCAAGTTGGTAGGCAGTTTGAGCAACATGTAAAACGTTCATCGGCCGTTTTCCTGCAATTCCCCTCCTCACTATCTCCCAGCGCACATCATAAG
>CAYQMZ010000208.1:0-6312 GCA_964418725.1 uncultured Pirellulaceae bacterium | reverse complement strand
TTAGCCAATGAAGTCCCTTAGGTCTTCCATGCCGATGCAAACTCATCGGTGTCCGTCAGAGCTAGACACCGATGCTTGGCAGCGAATTTGCTTTGAACCAGCGGACACATCATCCGCCGAGTTTAGCTGGGACACGGCAAGCTCAACGGAATGTCAAACTTCTGTCTTGTAGCCGATCGTCGTAGGCGCAGAGGTGTTCCCCGACGAGAGTTAGAACCTCGCATGCGTTCGGAGAACGTTACTCGAACCCCCTTGGCAATTCCTAATCGAAGAGTTGGCCAATTTCATCGGCAATCCCTTTGTTCGGTAGTCACTATTGAGTTAGACCAAAAAGTTTGGGCATTCGCCGAAAATGCATGCACAGTAAACGGGCACGTGGTCATTTGATTGATTGCAAGAAAAGCCAGCCGCAAACTTTGCTACGGCTGACGCACGTGTCGTTAGGATCCGGTTAGCAGTGGGCTACTGCCGAAACATCCCGATGATGTCTAAAACGAAGGCGGGCGGACCGGGCAAGTATTCGCCTTCGCCGTTCTCCCATGCTTCAATCACTTCCGGTGGTGGTCCAGGAAGTCCGATCTCAGCAGCCGTTTCATGCATCGATGCAACCCACGGCGGCATGTTGCCGGTGATCTTGCCTTTGGAGGCTCGCCGACCAAGAACCCATTCTGGAGGACCGGGCAGAAGATCGCCGTCACCGGCTTCCCACGCGGCGATGACTTCCGGTGGAGGCCCAAATGCCGGACGGGTGTCACTCTCTTGTGCGGCGGCAACGGCACATAGAGTGAAGAGCAAAGTGACAGTACATGCAAAACGTTTCATTCTAAGTCTCCATCATGAAAGAAGTGAGCTTGCGTCGAAGTCAGACCTGAAACTCGATCGCTTCACCGCAGTAGTGAATGCTCACGATGGGGTGGTTACATGAGAACAAAACTTTTTCACGAATTGATTCGCGAACACTTTCCAACGTGCCATCACGGCGCTTCGCTAGGGTTCATCGGGAGAAATGACTTGCGGACCCATTCTGCCGTACGGCGCCAGCGTTGCTTTTGCCTATCATCGAGCACTGCAGCTACTTCTTCTTCCAATAAATCGAACTCCGCATGAATTTCAGGAGAAGATTCCTGCCGCACTTTTTCAATGCGACCGTGGCGATGCGTAATCACGTTAAGGACCTCTTCTGACTGTTCCGCCGTGAGACTCAGTCGTCTGGTCAACGTGTCGGTGATTTCGACGGGCAGCACTTCAGGATGGGCCCGATAGTGCTGCATGCGAGCCAACACGTACCGCGAGGCCACCACCGAACCAACTCCGATTCCGCTGGCAAAAACGACTAGCAAGACAACGGTCTGAACCCAGACAGGCAACGCTCTACGCCAACGCGTCGGCTTCAATTCTGATGTTTCGCTATTCACTACGACACCTAAATTAGCCAGAAGCTGATCCACGGTTCCGTCATCATCGCCAGACTTGGTGCCAGCAGGATGATGATCGAAGCCGCCAACGCCAGTAGCCCGCCGCCCAGCACCAAAGGCGTCTTATCTAGCGCCGGCCCCACGGCCCTCAACTGCGTTAGCGACGCCATGACTTGGTCGCTCACGTCGATTGGAGCACCCGAATTCTGGCTGGCCAGTTTCGACCGACTGCGAATCCAGTCATGCATTGCCTCATCGTTCATCAGATTGCTCCAGCAGTTTCTTGAGTCGTTTGCGAGCACGGTGGGCCTGCACCTTGACCAACGATTGAGTCCATCCCGCCAGCTTCGCAGCCTCGGCAACGGAGTGACCATCCCAGTACAACAACGTAAGGACTAACCGATCGCGTGGCGACAACTTTGAGAAAACAGAGTGCAGTTGGTCCATTGCCTCGATGGCACTAGTCGGTGGCTCGATGAAGTTTGCAGTAGGAGCGTTGTCGCGAATCTCATCCGTTCGTCGCTTCTCGCGAGCCTCCGTCTTCCAATAGCGATAGCCAACCCGCACAGCGATCTTCCTGAGCCAATGCTCAAACGGGCTCTTTTCCCGAAAGCCGGATAGACTAACGAATGCTTCGACGAATACGTCGTGTACCAATTCTTCCAGCACGCGTTGGTCGCGGCTGAATCTTTGCATCTGTGTAGCGATCGTCGTTTGGTATCGCTCGACAAGTCGGCGGAAAGCTTCGTGATCGCCGTTGCGCGACGCTTTGATGTCGTGAGATTCAGCAGCAGCTTCAGATTTTTGATCGACGCCTAAATCGCTATTGCTTGCCGACATCGTCAGGCAACAATCTATCCATGCTTCGAACGACGTCAGCCATTCGAAGTTTGGCGAAGTTCCCGGATTGCTGACGGCGAGTTGCACTGTTGTTCTCTGGTTCCGAAGCGAGAAAGAAAAACGGTTGGTTATTGATGCGTAGACTCGGCGAGGATCGCTGGTCGCAAAGGTCTGTCGGCTGCTTTCTTGCGACCAATCACCTCGTTCGGTTTGGTTTTCATCGAAGCTTGGAGACGTTTTCGCTCTTCGCCATCAATGAAGCCGTCTTTGTTCTTGTCTCCGTTTGTCATCATCATCAATTGCACGAACTTTGGCATCGGAGACTCGGCCAATTCTTCGGGGCTGATTTTATCATCGTTGTTCACATCGAATGTCATCAGTAATTGTTCCGGTCCGACGCTATTGCCGCTACGACCTTGTAACATTCGGCCACCTGAATGGATGATTGACGCAAACGCGTCCGTGGAGTTTCGTTTAGGAAGTTTCGAATCAACCTTCGAGAGATCGGCCTCTCCCCCGTTCGAAATGCAGTACAGAAACTGGTCGGATCGCACGAACAACTCACCATTAGCTAGGGCAAACGATGACTTGAATGGCGTCTTGTCTCCGTCAAAGCGATTGACGGCAATCTCTTCAAACTCAGGATCAATCCGAAAAACTATTGTGCCACCGAGTTGTGTCATGGAGAGCCACGCGTTGCCCGCCTTGGTCAGCGACGCGTACGTGATGTTTCGTTTTCTCTTGCCCATTCGCTTTCGCCAGAGAGTCTTCCCGGTTGCGGTGTTGGCACAAGTGAGAATGCCGTTCGTTCCAACCCAATAGAGCTTTCCTTGCTCCAGAACAGGTGACGGAACACCCGGTCCGGCGTTTCGCGACCAAACAACATGCGAATCGGAAACGTCTCCGCGTCCCCCCAATCGTATCGCCATCACTTTGCTACTTGCTGCGATGTAGGCAACGCCATCTCCAACAACGGGAGTTGTGCAGACATACTTGGCCAGCGATTGCTTGACCCACCACTTGAGCTTTCCCGTCGCCGGGTCAATGCCCCACGTTTCGTCGGAGAGCGGAACAACGATCTCTTCACTACCGTCTTCAGCTTTTCCAATAACCGGCGTTGAGTAGCTGCCCTCGTACAGCTTCGCTTCCGTACGCCAAACTTCCTCGCCGCTTACACGATCGAACGCGATCAGGGCCTGTGATTCGTCGCATGCGTTCACCAAAAGCAAGTTCTTGTAAATCGCAGGACTCGCTCCGGCTCCCCATTCCGTTGGTCCGGACTCACTGCCCACATACTGTTGCCAAAGCAACTGGCCATCGAGATCGAACGCATAGACGCCAGACTTTCCAAAGTACGCATACACACGTTCTCCGTCCGACACCGGCGTGCAGCTCGCATATCCATGGTCGGTAATGAAGCCCTCGAACTTGTCTTCCGGAAAACGAGTCGGCGGGCTGCGATCCCAAAGAACGTCCCCTGTTATTCGATCGACGCAGACCAGATGCCGGCGGAGTTCAGCAAGGTCGCCCGGATTGTTGGGATCTTGGCCGAACCCCGAGTAGGTGGTCACGAACACGCGATTTCCAACGACGACCGGACTGCTTACGCCTTTCCCCGGAAGTGGAATCGCCCACTTAAGGTTCTCGGCATCTCCCCAGTCAGTCGGGACGTTCCCTTCGTACACACCCGCTCCATTGGCCCCACGGAACTGTAACCAATCTTCGGATCGGGCCGTGTTCGTACCTACTAGTAGACTGACGGCCACGAAACCCACCATCATCACAAACTCGTTGCGTCTTTTTGACATCTCGTTGCACCTGCTTCAAACATCCCGCACGAATAGTGGATCGCGACCTGAGTCTGGTTACAGGGAGAGCAGATTTTGTTGGCTGAAATGTGAATTTGTACCGGAGAAATCTAACCTCGGTAGTTGGAAAACCTTCACTCAGCTCGCTGAAAGCGTTTTCCTCATCGGTGTCCGCCAAAAGCGGTCAACCGATGTGTCTTAGCTGATTTGCTGCGAAACAGCGGACACATCATCCGATGAGGGTAGTCGGATCCGGCTAGTCTCAGAGGTAGCGACGATCGAAGTAACTAAGCCCGCTTCGGCATTCACGCGAAGCAGCGACACTGGTTAGCGTTCCCGAAACTGAACCAGATCTAATGCCGATTCGTCAATGGAGACTCGTTCTCTGCATCAGAGTACTCTCCATCCATGTTAGCCAGCGGGCTCATCATTCGAAGTAGCTGCAAACTTGTCGTCATGAGTCAAAATGGCTGATCGGACACACGCAGTTGCGCGACAGCTAGTCGGCAATCCTTACCACGACTCGACCGCTAATCTTCCCTTGTCGAATGCGATCAATTGCGGCGGGGAGTTCCTGCATGGTTACCTCTTCGATCCATTCCTCTGGAAGTTCAACATTCCAGTCTGAGTTCAATTGATCCCAAATCCACTCGCGGGCTGTTCTGGGACACGAGGCAGATGTTACTCCTGACAGAGAGACGCCGCGAAGGATAAACGGATAAATGGTGGCGTCCAGTTGATCACCCGCCACAAGTCCGCATGCAGCAACGCAGCCGTTGATCTTGGTCGACTTTAAGAATGCGACCAACGGACTTCCGCCTACTGTATCCACGCCGCCCGCCCATTTCGCAGATAGCAATGGGCGTTTGGGGTTGTCGGTGAGAATGTCTCGGCTGTGGACAGCGTGAGCACCGAGCAATTTTAGGTTGTCTGCCATTTCCGCTTTGCCGGTCATGGCATGAACTTCATAGCCTAGCTTGGATAGAAGGCGAACCGAAAGGCAGCCAACGCCGCCGGTTGCCCCAGTGACCAGTACCGGTCCAGAGTCGG
Organism: uncultured Pirellulaceae bacterium; assembly: GCA_964418725.1. GTDB lineage: Bacteria > Planctomycetota > Planctomycetia > Pirellulales > Pirellulaceae > CAYNJG01. Next base: position 1,199 of record CAYQMZ010000208.1, on the reverse strand, counting down.
GTTCAACGTCGCGCCCTTGCAATTCTCGGACGCACTGGGCTGCAGTAAAGCCAGCGGTGCCCAACGCCATGGCAGCTTTGGGCGAAAGAGAACTTGGCATGCGGACCACCCAGTCCGCTGGGACTCGGATGTATTCCGACCATCCGCCCCACGCTGGTGCTCCCAGTTCATAGCCAGTTACCAGCACCGCGTCGCCCTCCGCATATCGCGAGTCGGTGCTTTGCGCTACAACGCCGGCCGCATCAATTCCAGGTACGTGAGGCAGTTTTCCGGCGACGCCAGGATGACCGGCCGCGGCCAGGGCATCCTTGTAGTTCAGCGATGAGTGGGAGACTTTGATGACGACATCGCCCGCTGGCCAGTCGTCCAGACTGATTTGCTTGATCGAATGACTCAACTGCCCATCGGGCAATTTGTTCACTTGAAAACAATTGAAATTGATTTCAGCCATCGCCTCTTTCTCCAAGCTATCACTCGCCGCTTGTGGACTGAGGATCGGTTCAGGCGGCCGCGATTTGGCACGGCTTTTCACCCCCGCGTTCGCCAGCACTAAGTCAAACAATTGACTAGTCCGACCGGCGAAATACAATTCCGCAGCCGATGAACGGACAGTGGACCTTGTGTTTCACTACGGTTGCGGTTGAAATGATCGATCTTCGGTCTTGAGCGGCCCTGTCACATGGTCGCGACTACAAATCTTACAGAGGCAATTGAGGAGTACCACCGAATGGGTGCAGTTCCGGAAATCAATGATGACAATTTTGCGTCAGAGGTTCTTCAGTCGTCAGAACCAGTGCTGGTTGACTTCTGGGCTCCCTGGTGTGGTCCTTGCCGGCAATTGGCTCCAGTCGTGGAAGAGCTTGCCGCCGAAAATGACGGTGCGGTAAAGATTACGAAGCTGAATGTGGACGAGGCCACAAAGACGGCACAGGAATACGGGATCACCAGTATTCCCACACTCCTGCTGTTCAAGAACGGCGAAGTTCAGCAAAAGGTGCTGGGTGTTAAGCCCAAAGCACAAATCCAGGAAATGCTGGACGAAGCGAAGGCCTAGCTTTCGTTGAATATCGAAATTCGCAAGGCGATCACGGTGTGGTCGCCTTTTTTCGCGCTCACATGGACGTTAATTTGTTCTAGTCATCCGCGCCTGACTCAACTGTCCATTGCTACTTGGGGCTGACCAGACTTCAGAGCTCATC
>CAYQMZ010000207.1:0-10529 GCA_964418725.1 uncultured Pirellulaceae bacterium | reverse complement strand
GAGCTTAGTCGCACGCAGCGCAATCTGAAACGAGGAACCGGATACGATTTTGCTGTCAAACCGGAACGCATCAGATGTTGAAGTGGAACGTTCTGGCCAGCAGCCGCCAAAGTCGCATCACGATCGTCTGTGGGGCAGCCTTGATCTTTGCTCGGCCTCGCATGCCAAAGCGGAGTTTCACCGGCAAGTCGCCGCTAAGCGGCACGCGGGCTTCATAGGAAGCACTCTGTGGCCGTTGAACGCCGGCGGCGTCAGTGACTAGGGCCATTTGACCGCCGGTTTGATTTGAAAGCGTCGGAGATGCCACTTCCATATCGGAGCTTGCGATTGCGTCGATGGTTCCGGTGAGCTCTTGGTTGGTGTAGGAATCTAGCAGAATTCGAGCCGGCAATTCTGTCTTAATGAAAGGCATATCGGATTGGTCGATGACCAGCATGGCTTCGAAGGCGTTCGGATCACCGACCATGCACACAACGTCGTCCATCTCGACACGTGCTCCCAAGTTCTTGGGTCGCAAGAGCGAACCGTCCCATCCAGGTAGGCGGCCTTCGACTTTGGGGTCCGGTTTTTTCTCTGGCGGTGGCATGATGATTCCGGCGACCGGGGCGGTGAGGACTAGGTCGTTTAGTCGTCGCTCGATGTCTTCCAAGCTCTGCGCGTTGCTCTCGCTTGCACGTTGGATCAGCTGAGAGTCGCCGACGACTCGTGGGTCATCGCGTCGCTTCTGCTGCAGGCTCGCGTACTGCTGCTGAAAGACTTTGCCGCGACGCCGGATGTCCTCGTACTCCATTTGCAGCCGCACGTCTTCGATCTTCATGATCTCGTCACCGGGCTGTACCTTCTGTCCCAATTCGACTTCGACAGACTTCAGGCGGCCAGGTGTCTTGACGATGACCTGCTTCACCAGTTGTTCGTTGGGTTTGATTTCGACCGCACACTTCACGTTGTATGGCAACGGAACCAGCGTCACAAACGCAAGTAAGGCGACGATGATGGCGACAGTGATTCCAAGGTTTTTGGCTTTCACCTGACTCATTCTCCCAGGAGCACGGAAAAACTTGATGAGGTTCCAGATTGGTTGGACCAGTAGACCGAAGAGTCCCATCAGGCCAATTGCCTGACCGACAACTTTCAGTCCATACGGTTCCAATACTGCGTTCAAGAAGAACAAAATCGAGAAGACGACTACCCAGCGATAAAGGGTTGCCGCGATCGTGTACGTGGCGAAGAACCACAGATGACGATCAGGTAGGAATGGATCTTCGGGCTGCTCGATTCCCAGGCAGTACTCCGAAGCGACCCGGCTAAGGATCTTGGTGGACTTTTGCCGCAGGTTTGGAATCTCTGCAATGTCCGAAAGGATGTAGTAACCATCGAATCGCAGCAACGGATTGCCGTTGAACAAGATGGTACTGACCGAGCACACAAACATGATGCTCAGACATATATGGTTCAATAGCCCGGGTTGGCTAAACCACCATAAAAAGGTGGCCACGCTGGCTAAGAATATTTCGACGTACATCCCCGCCGCACCGATCGCCGCGCGGTGCCACTTGTTTGGCAGTAGCCACGAGTCGGAGACGTTGCAGTACAGACAGGGCGTTAGCACAAGAAACATCACGCCCATTTCGTGGCACTCGCCGCCGAAATGTTTACAGCTGAGTCCGTGGCCGAATTCGTGCAAGACCTTGGTCAGACCTAGCGTAATTCCCAGGTAAAACCAGTTGCTGGGGCCAAAGAACTCGTGGAACGCTGGAAGTCTTGTGCGAAATAGATCGTATTGAATTGTGACCAGCGATAGCGCGACGCAGGCCATCACCATGACAGAACAGAAAAACCAGAACGAAAAGAACCAGCCAATGATTGGATAGAGCCAGTTGAGAATGCGTTCAGGGTCGATCCCCTTAAAGCGAATCGCGAGTACGTTGGAGAGTTTCCCCATCAACTCGCGTCGTGAATTCTCTTTTGCCCGACGCTGTAGCTGACGACCCTGACCGGGAGCGTCAGAAATCACCAAGCCGCTCTTGTGGAGCATGCCGATGAAATGCTGCAGATCTTGAAGCGTGATTCGTTGCGGCGGAAACTCTGCTTCGAATTGTGACTTCAGTTCGTCGTAGCTCGTTTCGCCATCCAGCATTTGCAGGATCGCGAATTCCTCTTCTTGGAAGCGATAGTACTTTAGGCCGACGGGTTCTTTGACGACCCAGAATGGCCGACCCTGGTACTTGTGCCGACGTACCTTCAAATCCGGTCGCACGCGCAACTTCAACGAGCGTGAAGCACTGGAAATCAGACTGTCAGCGAGTGATACCATGGTCTTTGTCGGATTCGTTTCGAACGGTGTTGCCGCTTGGTGCTATGCGTGCGAACGTGGCTGTCAGCAAGTGTCTCTGCGTCGTCGCCACTGCGTTGGCCGTTAGTTGCCCAACGCACCTAGGGCTCCGATTGCATTGCCGTCCAGCAACTCAATCTTGGCTTTCAGGCCGGGAGTGAGCAGCCAGGTTTGCTGTCCATCCGCGGTGTTGATTTTGCGATTATCGACTTCTGCACGTACCGTGAATTCGTTCAGCTCCACCAGCGGGCTGGCGTAGACGATCTTGCCGGTCAGCACCTCTTCGCCGCCACCGGTCAGATAAACGGTGATCTTGACGGGGCGGTTGATGACTTCGTGTCGAGCGTACTTGCTGCCGTCGATGTCACCCTCAACTCGCAGTCGATCCATTTGGATGATTCGCATGACGGTTTCGCCTGGTTGGACCCATTCGCCCTCATGCTTGTTTCTCTTGACAACCACACCATTCAATCGTGACGTAATGGTTCGGCGTTGCAGTGCGGTTTCCGCTCGGCGCCAGTTGTTGTACTTGGCCCATGCGTCGTGATTCGCGATGACCAGTTCTTTGACGGCCAACTTGGACTGCAGACGTGCTCGCTCGGCTTCCATCAGTTGACGGCGAAGTTCCGTCTGCGATACGACGTTGGATGTCTTCTTGTTAGCTTCGATCGAGGAGTCGTATTCTGCTTTGGCAACCTCGTAGGCCATCGCGCCCGCTTCGATTCGAAGTTGGTTTTCAGCCGTCTCTTTGGCCGCGTAGTATTCTCGCATGGCAACTTTCGCAGCCATCTCGGCGTCCTTCTTGTCGATGATTCCTAGGACGGAGCCTTGTTCGACGAGGTCGCCTTCTTTGAAGTTCAGTGCTTCAACAACGCCAGCTTCTTGAGCTGGAACCGATTGCTCACGAATAATCGTCAGTTGAGCATGTCGCATGGGGTTGGAGTCGACGGACCCACCAGCAGCCTGCGTCGCTTGTGTATTGTTGAAGCCGCCGAATTGCCCGCCGGGAAACGGCGTCGATTGCTGAGCGAAAGCCGAGGCCGCAATGCCGAGGATGAAAAGTGACGCGAGTCGTCTCATCGTGATTCCTTTGTTGTTTCAACCATGGACTTGGTTGGTGTTTTTCGTTGAGCTTGGCTTCGCCCGTCGCTTCAGCAAGAACGGGCAAGTGGAACTAGAACAATAAGTTGGTTTGAACCCATTCCCACGCATCGTGGAACAGGACAAACCCCAACGCGCGTTTGCCACAGTGAATCCGTGCAATGACCTCCGCACCCGGACGAGGCTGATCGTGTACTCGTTCGGGGTTACCATCTTCATCCATGTTGATTTTGACTCGCATGCGGTAGCAGACACCTTCTTCTTCGATGAGTTCTGCAGTCCGATGTATTTCCAGTAGGCGTCCGTTGAGCTGTCGACCTGGTTCGTTGAGCAGCACGTACGTGACCTTGATGTCCTTATCCAGCAAGTTCTCCGTGGGTGCCGTTGGGTCGTCGTTGAGATGCTTCTTCAGGAAGTGACCCATGTCCTTCTCTGGCAGGTAGCAAATCAATTCCCACTCGGCATCGGGTGACGTGTTGGCGACAGACAGGACGCGCTGGCCCTGTCCCAGTGGACGACCTTGCGGCAACGCTCGTTTCGCGTCCCAGGTGATGATCTCGCCATCGATTGGGCTGGTAACGTTCAGGTGAGACTGCTGCGTTTGCAACGTGGCAAGTTGCTTTTGGTAGGACGTAAGCTCTGTCTCGGATTGTTGCAATTGAGCCTTAATGTCCAGCGAAGAAGAATTGCTTCGCATCTGAGGATCGCGCTCCGTCTTGGCTCGACGTTCTTGAGCGGACAGCGAACTGAGCGTAGCAAGTGCTTTCTCGATCTCGGTGTTGATGCTGATGTGCTGGGTTTCAAGTTCTGGGCTGTAAAGCTGCAGGAGCAGATCGCCGGCTTTGACCTGGGAGCCGTGGTCGACGAGCAGGTTGCCGACACGTCCGTCCACGCCAACGAAGACTTCGCTTCGCTCAACCGGTTCGAGCGATCCAGAGGCCTTCAGGCGGAACTGCCAAGGGACAAACATCGCGATAATCGCCGCGATGACCAAAAACGAGAAGAACAGTGTCTTGGGAAGTGTCTTGGCTTTGACCAGCAACTGAGCGTCGCCCAGGGTCTTCCAAACTGGCATCAAGAACAGGTTGTTGTGCGTGAGCGAATTGCTCAGCGCCCGGGCACTGTGTTGTTTCACCAAATCGACGCGAGGCAACATGGCCTCTTTGGATTGCGGAGCATCAATTTGCTCGACAACCAGTGCACCAATCACTTCACCTGTGGGATCATCGTTGGCCGTTTCGTCCTGTCCCATTTCGTCTGGGTCATCGGATTCAACTTGCTCGCGAATGGGAATCACTGCCAACGCTTTGGTGTGTGATTCGTCGATGTATTCTTGAAGCGCGTTTTCGATTTGCGGCGGCAGGTCTTGCTGCTGGCCGTTGTACCACAGGGGTTCGCCTGCTGCACAAACACGGTCGGTCAGCTTCTGCAGCAGAACGACGATATTAGATCGTGTATCGAGCGTGTCTTGACCACTCACGGCCTCGACCTTGTGCTTCAGGCCGTTCTTGACCGTCACGCTCAAACGATCGCAACCGACCAGTCGTCGACCTTCATTGGCGATCGTGTACGCTGTCTCTTGGAGGTCAAGACTGTTGTGAGCTTCCTTGGCGAAGCGGTCGATTTGAGCCCAGAGACTCTGCCGGTCTGTAAACGTACGCAGCTTTCGGCTCTTCAACCAGTCGCCAACCAATTGGCTCATCTGCGTCAAGAAACGCAAGTAGCCTTGTTGGCTGGCTGGCTGCGAGTCGGGCCGTTGAAAGACTTCCAGCACGCCTTCGACCGAATCGTCGGTCGACATGGGCGCTAGGACCAGCAGTGCGTTCGTTGGATTGCCCGGCGAGCCGGGTTCTTCGCCACCTGATCGTGGAGCCGCCAGTTTTGCTTCGTTGCTGCTGGCTACCTGCTGTAGCAAACGCAGGTGCTGTTGCGCACCTTGAGACTCTGTATCTAGAAGCGAGCGATCGATGTTGATTTGGTAATCGAGCTTCCACTTCTTGTCGGGGGTGATCGTCCATACGGCGCCACCGACAGCTGCCAGGGCGGTTACAACCTTCTGTAACACCTCGGCATAGAACGTTTCAGCATCGACATCAGAACGCGATAGTTGCGCGATCTGCTGGACCAATGAACGGATCTGTTGCTTGGTTTGCTCGATGGTCTGAGCATCAACCGAACCCTGGCTCATTCGTGGTCTCCCGCACCCCTTCTTTGGGTGCTGTTCATTTTCTTGCGTTCAAGTTGCTTAAGTATTCAATCTATCGATGGGGGCGGAACACTCTCCAGCTTTAAGAGCCCGCCTATTTGCATTTCCACCGGAAAAAAACAGAGTTTAACGGTCTTTAGGATTGAGCCGAAAAGCGGTCTGTGATCCGCAATTGACAACGCAAGTTTGTGGTTAATACTTTAAGTATATACGCCAGAAAAATTGACGCGTCAACTATCTCCATCCGCGAGATCCACTGAATTGTCCCCGTATCCACCGTTTGGTGCGTACGATTCAGGGCAGAAGCTTGGAAACCGGTTAGGGAGTGATAGACTTCCAACCGTGTTTCGATATTCGACCAGCAACCTCTAGTAACTGAATCGACCATGTCGCGATCGGATCGACAATCCAAACGGCGAACCCTTGGATTTGAGAACCTCGAATCCAAGACCAGCCTGACCAGTTTGGTCGGCTATGCCGGATCTGCTGATTCGGCTGACGTTGCTGCTGTGGTTGGCCGAGTGGACGAATCGGGGATGCTCGCAGAGCGAACCGACTTGTTCCTGCGATATGTGAGTTACGTTGACGACGTTGATTTGGAGCGAACCTTGCCCAGTCAGTCCGCAGCTGACGAGACTGATCAGTGGCTTATGACCAACTCGCCCATAGGTCCCGCCGAGTGATAGAGCATCGCTGACATAGATGTTCTGGACGGGCCCAGACGGCACAGGAAACGAGAAACACAACGCACATGGACGCTACGACATTGGATCCTTCGGTCTTCGAAGCATTTGCCGCTACTCTCGCGAAGCCCCGTCGAGAAGAAGCGGAGTTGGTTGTTGAGAGGCTGAAAGCTCTGAGGGATTACAACGGGCCGCTAGGCGACTTCTTGGCCGAATTTGGCGGGTTAGTCGCAGATTTGTTTGCGACCAGTTCTTTGGCCGTTTGGTTCCGAACCGATGAAGCGACGACGTTGGATCGCAAGTTGGGCATTGGTTGGGAGAACTTTCTGCTGGATGATCCCACACGCGACGCGCATCAGCGTGTGTTGCAGTTCTGTTTGGACAATCCAAAGCCTTTGGCGTTCCAGCCGTACAGTGCAGGAACAGTGAACGGTGTTCCCAGTGCCTCACCGCTCACCGTCAGTAACCCAACAGATTCATATTTGTTGTTGGCACCTATTCGATTCGAGCAGAATCCGGTGGCCGTGTTGGAGATTGTGCTAGGGCCTAAGCCGCTAAGGCGACCGCATGAACCCGTCATGCAAGGTTACATGGCGTGGCTTGGGTGGCTGTCCAGCATCCTGGAATCGGGTATCCGGCGTTGTTTCCAGCAATCCGATCCGGCCTTTGTCGCTGCACTGTCGGTATTACAGCGAACATCACTGGACGTGGACGAGATACAAAAGCAAATTCGAACGCATATCGAAGAATCGTTGCAACAGCTTGAAGGCCGGAATTTTGGGTCGCTGCAGGCTAATCAGTCGATCGCGAAGCAAGTTCACGCGCTACTCGATGGAAAAGGACTTCGCGTGGAGTGTCCCGAATGTGGTTCCGCCGCGATTCTGAGATGCCAGAAGGCAGGAAACGCGAAGACAGGCGCCTTCATGTTCGACCACTACTTGGATTCCGGTCGAACCTTTCACGGCGGACAGACAACATTTCCACGCCTCAAGATTGTGGATAAACCGCCGCGGCGTAAGTCTAAGTAGTTCGCCACTGTGATGTTGGGGCGATATCAGTCTCGAGTTCAGTGGCCGCTCTTCAAACATCGAAATTCAATTTCGATTTCGCGCGTACCAACTGTACAAGACACTTTGTATGAGCTCAGGATCAAGGATCCTTATAGTTTTTGTGGCGGCTTTTGCTCGACATTCTTGCTCTTGTTTGTTGATGGCAATGATCTTTGGGCGATTTGCTGCGGAACCATTAGGTCATTCCATTCGTAACCTGCATCAGTGTTCCTGCTGAGCGAACGCTGTCGGTCAGGTAAGAGTTGCCGATCAGTCTGGTGAGGGCCGTGCCCTCTACGATGATTGGTGAATGTTTTTCTCTCTCTCGACACAAACGTTTGACGACCATTTCAAGCACTGTTAGGTTCGTTGATTGAGAGTTAGTGGAGACTAAGTTCCTCAAGCAAGCTGCACCCCTCATGATCCATTGCGATGAGTTTTCAGCGCAAGCCATTTATGTTGGAGCTGACGAACAGCTTGGCGATGAGCTTCGCAAGACGATCGACGCGAAACCTGGATGGTCATCGCATCACGTCTTCGATATCGAAACGGCTTCGGCGATGCACGCCGAACATCCCTCAACTGCCACGATCCTCTATGTCAATGATGACTTGGCCTACGCGCAGGCTCTGAATCTGCTGAATGCGTCGGACAGGTCCGATCGGCCCACGCTGATCATTCATGATGATCTTCAGCCCGATCAACTGCTGGAGCTGTTTCGTGCTGGTGCGGTTGAGTGTTTGGGACGTCCCCTCAATCTAACGCGGATGTCGTTGGTCTTGGACATGCTTATCGTGCCAGGCAAGGTGCCAACCAAACCCAAACCTCCGAAGGCAACGAAGAGCGTTGAAGATGTTGTGTCAGAGGGCGATTGGCATGACCGCATGATGGAGCAGGTTCAGGCTGTCGCCAAGTTGTCGACGACCGTACTGATTACTGGTGAGACCGGTACGGGCAAGACGCGACTGTCGCGTTTGATTCACGGGTTGTCCGACCGCAAGAGCAAGCCCTTCTTGGCACTCAACTGTGGGGCACTTTCTGAGTCGCTACTCGATTCAGAATTGTTTGGCCACGCGAAGGGTGCATTCACGGGCGCCGAGCAGGACTATGAAGGCAAATTGGCGCAGTGCAAAGATGGCACGCTGTTGCTGGACGAAATTGATATGCTCTCGCCGGCCGCGCAAGTGAAGCTACTGCAGGTTGTTGAAGATCGCGTATTTCAGCCGGTTGGTTCGGGTGATTTTCAGCCGCTTCAAGCTCGAGTGATTGTGGCCAGCAATCGGCCACTGCAGCAATTGGTCAGAGAAGGCAGCTTTCGTTCGGATTTGTTCTATCGGCTGAACGTGATGTCTTTTCAACTACCGCCTCTACGCGATCGACCAAACGAAATCGCGCCGCTGGCGGAAGGTTTCGCGACTGAGTTCGCCAACCTGCATGGTTTCGATGTTGCCGTGATCTCGCAACAAGCAAAAGCGGCGCTCCGATCGCACGCTTGGCCAGGGAATATTCGTGAGCTGCGCAATATCATGGAACGCGCGGTGATCCTTTCGGCAGGTGACGCAATCGAGTTGGCGCACTTGCCCGCTAACATTGCGGATTCGTTACGAGCAGCTCCGCACGAAGCCGATGGAAAGACGTTTGCGGCCCCAAAGAACAAATTGGCGTCAGCACGGATGGCGGCTGAGCGGCGACAGTTGTTGGACGCTTTAGAACGCAATGACAACAATCGCAGTAAGACGGCGATTGATTTGGGGATCAGTCGAGTGGCTCTCTACAAGCGACTCCGCAAACTTCATATCGCCTAGACGAGTGGTCCTCGACTAAGGTGTCTCGGACTCGCAGTATGCTTTCACTGCGTCCATGTCTGCCTCGACCGCTTTCGCCACCATCCCTCGGATCAGTGGATTGATCAGCCGCGCCATGAGTTTGTGTGCGCGAGCTTCCATGACCATGTGCATGGCCACCGACTCGGCGGCCTGACGGACCGTGAAGACTGTGTCCCACACTGTACCGCCAGCATCGGAGACGATGCGCACGCGTTCGTTTTCGATGTACTCCGTGACCTCAAGGTCGACGGTAGCCGGTTTCCCGTTCATGTCACGAGTCTCACGAAACTTGGTTCCAACTCCGTACTGCTGCTCCGTGAGAAACTCGATGTTCGTGATATGGGGTACGGCTTTGGCGAAATTTCGCACATCGGCAATCGTTTGAAAGACGCTTTCAATGCGAGCATGGATGTGCCGTGTGGTTTCGATGCACTTCATTTTGATTTTGTCGTCTATTGATATCGTGCGTAAAGAAGACGCGATTGTAGATCGCTGAGTCTCCACGCCATTGATGCCAGGAGGCTTTTGCCTCATTCACGGAATGGCTCGCGCCGCACCGCGATCGAAAAATTCGAGCGTCCATGGCGGCAGTTGGCTTGGCTAGCACGTGCCGCAAAGTGCGGCGAAAGTAGTGAAATCAGAAAACGTCAATTGACGTAGTTTTCCTAAATGCGTAAACGACCCTCTCAGCCACCGTTCTGGGTTGGCTGTGCTGGTATTCATTAGCGCAAGACGGGAAATACGATGCGACCTGACTCTCGAATGCTGCCGCTGCGCGAGCCTCTTACGATAGGCTTGCTACTAGTCGTCGTGCTGTGTTCATCTCGCGCATGGGCTCAGCCGCCGCATACAGCGACTTCTGTCGGTTCTGTAGGCGGTATGAAGGTGACGCTTCCAATCGTGCCTGGGACGGCTCCTCGAGAACTTGAAGGCTTTGGCGATTCGATCAAACGGCTTGATAGCTCAGGCACCGTCGCTTCATTCATTGACTCAATCGACAAGAGCGACGCGGCGTTTTCTGTCGTGGTTGGCCAAGGTCGAATTTTGACTCTCAAGGAACGCGTTGCCGACGAAGATGGAAAGTCGGTCGTTGCCGTGGGTGATCCTTCGGTGGCAGACTTTCAGCCGCTGCCAAACCCGCGATTCTTCCGAGTGCTCGGTCTTCGCCCAGGGATTACGGACTTTTCGTTCACGAACGCCAAAGATGAAACAGTCTCGTTAGAGATTCATGTCACCTACGATCTTCCGCTGCTGAATGCACGGCTCCGACAATTGTTTCCCGACGCCCAGCTGCGCTTGGGGCAGTTGCGAGAGCACTTAGTAGTTGAAGGG
>CAYQMZ010000206.1:5330-10551 GCA_964418725.1 uncultured Pirellulaceae bacterium | reverse complement strand
CAACAGTCTACGCCCCATCGTTGCTGCGGACGTGCCAGAGGATTGGCGCACAGAGTCGTTCCACGAACACTTTGCCGTTCGTAATCGAATTCCCGCGTTCGAAGGAATCAGGAACGCACGCTACAAGTACGTACGTTACGTCGATCACGGCAATACGGAATTCTTGCACGACTTGAGCGAGGACCCCGACGAGCTGGTTAACCTCGCGGGGAATCCCCAACACGCGGAGGTGCTGCAAGCGATGCGAGCCAGAACGGAGAAGCGCGTTGAAGAGCTTGGCGGTTCGCTGCTGCCTCCGACGGCCGAATTCGTTTCTTCAACGGTACCAAATCCAAAAGCTTCCGCAGCCGTTGGTGCTCGGACCGATGAAGAAGGTTTCGTCAGCGTTTTCGATGGAAAGTCGCTCCGCGGATGGTCTGGCGACAGCAAGTTCTGGTCCGTTGAGGACGGCGTGTTGACCGGCCGCGCAGACGGGACATTGAAGATGAATCGTTTCCTGACGTGGAAAGACTCAACGATTCGCAACTTCGACTTACGAGTCAAGGTGAAGGTGACAGCTGGCGGCAATAGTGGGATTCAGTACCGCGGATCGTCAGCGCCGGAACGGGGCTTAGATGTGGTGACTGGATACCAATGCGACGTCGTTGCCAACAACCCAAACTACAACGGAATGTTGTACGAAGAAAAAGGACGACGCATTCTCTCGCATACGGGAGAGAAAGTCGTTGTCGATACGGAAGGACAACCATGGGTGGTTGAGAAAATGCCTGTCAAGAAGTTCGCAGCCGGTGAATGGCACGACTTCCGTGTTCTCGTGCGGGGCAATCATCACCAACATTGGATCGATGGACATCCAACTGCCGACCTGATTGACTTGGACGAAAACGGGCGATCGTTGGAAGGGGTTTTGGCCGTTCAGGTCCATGTTGGCCCCGAAATGACGATTCAATACAAAGATTTCAAGATCAAGCACCTGCCAGATGATTTGCCGTTGCATCGTGCCGAAGATCATCCGATTCCGGACGACGCCCGCGGTGTTCGCCCGCAGGGGCGACTGCCAAAAGATTGGCAGCCGCCGATATATGGCGAACGCAAGACAACCGTGACCGCACAGTGATTCGCCTTTCTAGTTTTGATGTGCCCATCCACGTTTCAAGTGCATCGTTTCAAGAGCATCATACGAAAGCATGAAGACACGAACTTCGAAGGCAGCTTGTCGGGCGTTCTTCATTTGCCTGACGTTGACAGTTGCCGCAACGGTTGACGCGAGCGAAAAGCCCAACATCATTTTCATCCTCGCGGATGACTTAGGCTTCAATCAAATCGGTTGCTACGGCGATACGCCGATTCGAACGCCTCACCTCGACCGATTGGCAAAACACGGTATTCGATTTACGGATGCCTATGCCGGCAACACGGTTTGCTCGCCATCTCGCGTTTCGTTGATGACGGGTCGCGACGGCAGATTGATGCACGACAATTCGAACAAGGTTCAGCTGCGCGATATTGATGTAACGATCGCTCACGTTCTTAAGCATGCTGGTTACGATACGGCCCTGTTCGGCAAGTATTCCATCGGCTCGCAGATGGGCGTAACCGATCCGCTGGCGATGGGGTTCGATACGTGGTTTGGTATGTATTCCATTTTGGAAGGGCATCGACAGTATCCGCAACTGCTCTGGCGAGATGGCAAGAAACTGCGGATCGCAGAAAACGAGGCTGGTAACAAAGGTGCTTACGCGCAGAAGCTGTTTGCGGAAGAAGCGATCAATTACATCTCGCAGAAACGCACAAATCCTTTCTTCGTCTTTCTAGCTTTTTCTTCTCCCCATGCTGAGTTAGTGGCTCCGCGAAAATTCGTGAGACCTTACGAGCAACGGTTCGACGATATACCGTACACGGGCATGTCCACGGGCGAACCGTCCGACAAGTACGCGTGGTACTATCCCGAACGAGTCGAACACCCGCGAGCCACACTAGCCGGCATGGTGACGGCGCTGGATACATACATCGGAAACATCGTGAACGCGCTGAACCAACATGGCATTTCCGAAAACACCCTCATTGTGTTCACGTCGGACAATGGACCGCACGACGAGGGTGGTGGAGACCCCGCTTTTTTCAAGGCGGCAGCTCCGTACAAGGGGATGAAACGTGATCTCTTTGACGGTGGAATCCATGTTCCGATGATTGTGCATTGGCCCGCAAGAATCACCTCTGGACGCGTCGATGATACTCCGTGGGCATTCGCCGACGTGCTACCCACACTCGCTGATCTTGCTGGTGTCTCGTTGAATTCCGTACCGCGAGTCAAAACCAACGGAACATCAATTCGCAGTTTGTTAAATGACGCTCCGCAACCGTTACCGGAACGGACTCTGTACTGGGAATTCGGAAAGCAGGTGGGCGACCCGAATTCTGGAGTCGTTGGCGACGTTTTTCAGGCGGCTCGACGTGGCAAATGGAAAGCCGTTCGTTATGGCAAGACCGCTCCCGTCCAGGTGTTTGACCTGAAAGCGGATCCAGGTGAAGCCGAAGAGTTGTCGTCGAAACAACCTAGCATCCAGCAAGAGTTCACCGAGCTGTTTGAGAAGCATGCGGGCTAGCGCGTAGTGCTCAATCGGTGCTTCGAACCGGTGGGCACACAGTTGCCTGTCAGACGAGTGCGACCTTGAACTAGTGCGTCAGAAGGACCAACGCGTCAGCCGGTTGTGGTCCTTGATCAAGACTCCGGAGTCGAGCAACACCGGAGCTGCCCACGTTGCTTCTTCGGAAACCTCGTAACTGGCCACTTGTTTAGTTGCTTGCCCATCAGCCGTGTAAAACTGCAGTTTCCCCCGGTCCGTCAGCACCACAATATGCCCCGGGATCGAAAGGAACGTGGCGTTGTCGCCAACACGCGGCTTGCTCTGCCACAAGACATCGCCCGTTGCTAACTCCAAACAAAACAATCGCCCTTTGCTGAAGTGCGACAAGCCATATAGATAGTCGCCGTTGATGACGGCGGTTGCCATGTCGAGCGCGACGTCCTTCTGGTGCCAAACCTCCTTGGCGGTCCAGTCGCTTCCGGCGAGTGCCGGCTCGACCGATCGGACTCCTCGGTTTTCACCTCCGACGTACACACGTCCATCTTTCCAAGCGGGCGTCGGCATATTCTGATTCGTTTCGACGTGTGGAAACGGATACTCCCACAGTTGCTCCCCAGTGTCCAAGTCGATGCCAACGACCGCTCGATGATTCCACTCCAGCAGTTGACGAACACCCGACTTTTCAATCAATAAGGGCGAAGAATACGACGGCGCGTCTTTAGGTTGGCTCCAGACTTCTTCGCCGGTTTCGACATCGAGAGCGACCAAAACTCCACGTTGGTCATTGCCGAAGTGAGCGAACACGTGCTTCCCGCTGACGATCGGAGAAGTCGTCGCGCCCCAATAGGGAGTCGGTTTGGGCTTCGCGAATCGTTCGTTGTAGTCGCGCTGCCAAAGTCGTTTTCCGCTTTCGGCATTCCAAGCCGTCAAGATGCCTGAAATGCTGAGCGTAAATAGTCGGCCATCAGCAAGTATAGGAGCACCTTTGGGACCCTTGCCGTGCCACTCGCCGCCTTGTCCCATTGTGAAAGGAACTTCGTAGCGACTTTGCCACTGTTGTTTTCCAGTGTCCAATCGGAAACACGTAAGCACTTCCTCCTCGCCCATGCGACCGTACTGATAGACGAACCCATTTGAAACCAGAGGCGTCGCGTAGCCAAGTCCGACGTCGGCCTGCCAATCTTGCTTCAACTGTTTGGGCCAAGCGTCGGGCACAGCAAAGTGTTCTACCCAACCGTCACGGTTCGGACCTAGCCATCCAGTCCACTCGACTGACTCTGTGCGTTTGTCTTGCCCTTGTGCTGGCAGTAACGCAAAACCGAAGGCCAACAGAAACGCGAAAACGACGTTACAACTGACATGCGACCGCTGAATCATTGTCGACTCCTTTTTCGCGAGATCATACTGCTCGCGAAAGGAGTCGGCAACAATACAACTGGTGACTGGAGACAGCGAATCGCGGTTGGACTTGACGACTCTTGCTACCAACCCCAATCCCACTTCGCTGTATGAGCGTTAATTACTCAATTCGGCCTCGGCCAAGATTTGTTCGGGCGTCATGGGTTTGCCGAACTGTGCAAGGAACCTCTTAGCCGCGTTTCGGTACTTCGATGTCAGCGACGGCTGCAGCTCCTGGCTCTTCGGAGCCTGAGCTACCTGTGTCGGCAGATTCACTTCGCCAGATGGTCCAGTGACTGGTCCTTTGGGCACAGGTTTCCAGCTCAGACGCGGTAGCTCGAATTGCAGGCCGCGTTGAGGAGGAAGGCTGCTCGTCCTAGGTGCGTTCATTTGACGTGGCATCATCTGAGGCATTGTTACTTGCGAACCAGTCGATTGAGGTACCATCATTCGTGGCATTGTTGTCTGGAAATTCCGTTGCGAATTTGGATTCGCATTCGCCCCAGCAGGGCGGTCGTATCGTGGCGAGGTTTCACTGGCCACTGGTGTGATTGCCCCCAGCCGCTTCGTGCGGATTAGCGTTCCCTTCGCCCGCCGCATTGAGATAACCGCCTTTTGCTGATTCGCCACAGCATCTAGGAAGGCAGACTGACTATCACGAAGTCGATCTTGATTGGTAATAGCGACCATCAGTTGTTCCGCGACGCTTCGATTGGCTCCCGATGCCACCAAAGCCACTTCCGAAGATATCTTCGCAACGGACTTCAACAATCGATTGGAATTCTGTACGGCGAACTTCAGCTGCTGATGTGCGGTCTGCACGTCCAACGCCAAACTGCCTGGGCTCGCCTGAGCATCAACGCGATTCTTCTTTGCTGTAGAGATCGCCCGTTCGAGTGTCTCAAGCCTCATGCTCTGTGGCAGGTCGGCCGTAATCAGTTCAACGTTTTGCGAAAACTCGTCATCGTTGACCAAGCTCAAGACACGTTGCTGTGCGATTGCAGCTCGTTTGCTGGCCTCTTGATGTTTGGCAAGACTACTGTCGTAGGCTGCCTGAACCTGCGTGGCGAGCTCACCTTGTTGACCGTAGGTGTCGAACATCATCTGGCAATACTCAAGGTGGTCAGCAGCCGCGAGCAATTTGCCTCGTTCTGCAACGAGCTGCCAGTACTCTACCGCCACTGCGTCCAATTGACGCAGTACAGCAGAGATCATCTTCGGGTCCTGCGTGTCCA
>CAYQMZ010000206.1:2484-5320 GCA_964418725.1 uncultured Pirellulaceae bacterium | reverse complement strand
GCCTGAAGGACCTCATACGAGACAGAGGGACCTTCAAAGGTCGCACCGATGGGCGGCAACAGGTGTTGCACGTAATTCAACTTCACTTGATAGCCACGCGTAGCATTCGTGGCGACCGGCGCTGATGGAAATGCATTCCACTCGAAAGCCTGGTCCATAGGAATGATCTGCCGGACGAACTGGTGCTGGCTAGGCCCGAGATTAGGGTTGTTCTTGATCGCGGCCGCTTGCAATTGGCTGAGACCAATGCGATATGGCTGCGTTCCTTTGAACAACGCCTGCTCGGAAATGGTTTGCATGATCGAACGGGTCGCGACTCGTTGCCTTGGAGGCGTTGACGAAGCAAACGGAACGCGTTCCGCAACCAGAACCGGTTCGCGGATTTCCGACGGTTGGAATCCCAAGCTGTGATCTGTGATCGAGGGCTCGATGACAGGAGCCATCAGCACTTCGGGCGTCGCTGTTTCTGAGACGTCAGGCAATCGACGCGTGGTGTGTTGTTCGACGGAGTGATCGACATACTGCTCATCTGCCACGGGCGGAACCCGCTGGACTGTTGAATCGGCCGATGGACGCAACGAAATGAGTCCCCCGGCAGCCGTTTCGAGTGCCATCCGTGTTGCAGTCGATGCGCTGCGTTTCGGCAAGTGGACCGCTTCGGCCGTACGTACAGGCTCAGCAGGCGCCTCAACCGGTACTCTAGTCGAGCTAGTCGACGGCGTTGGCCGCAAGGGATTACGCCTGGCCACAAACTGCGGTTTGGCCTTCGGTTCGTCGACGGCGTGCGTCGGACTGTTGGGGGCCGAAACATCCTCGTGAGCGAGAACCGATGGAAGGCGTGCAACGCGGTGCTGTGATCTATGACGGTGGGATACGTCGAGGTTACTCAACGCGCCGTCGTTTAGAACTAGATCTGTTGCATTGACTGGAAGGGCTGCGCACAACACCGCGCAGAAGATAAGCAGTTGCTTTCTCATGAGTCATCCTTGCTCCGATTGAGAATCGACACCGTGGATATCGAACGGTGCTATCAGTGGACGCTAGCGAAACCGACCAGACTTGATACGAAATCTGCGAGCTAGCCTTGCAAGCATTGCAATCGGCAGAGGTAGCCACGAATCTGCGGGGAACTCAGTGGACTCTGTAGGCGACCGCAGTCAGAAACAGGGCACGATCAGGTCGCTCGAAGCGTGCCATAGCTGCGCAAACGAAAGCGACAACAACGCGTACTGTTTTGGAGAGTTGCTTACAAACATCGACCGCAATTCCTCCCCCAGCAGATTGCTGGATACGGCCTAAATTTGGCATACCGTTCCCGAGCTCGGCGGAGCGGAGGGCAAGGGAATCGAACCCTCAGACGCAAGTTACGTCAACTGCTTAGCAGGCAGCCCCAGCGAACCAGTATCTGGCTACCCTCCGTTCACTCGATCCATCCGGGTATTCGTTCGCCGAGATACTTCGTATCGAACAGACCGTAAGTGATCCCGGTTGGAATCGAACCAACACTCTCCTGCATGTCACACAGGCGTCTTCGCCGTTGGACCACGGGATCAATGAAACAAATGAATTCGGATGCCAAGTGTTGCAGCGGGCCCGGGAGTTGCACCCGGACGCGAAGACCGTAGGCCTTGCGGAGCAACTGGCTCGACCCGCGAGTTGCAAGCCCCGGGATCGAACCGGGCGGTCGACCTTATGAAAGTCAACTCGGTACCGTACCGGCTTGCAACAGTTAATGACAAACGGTGCAAAGAGACAGACGACTGAGACAAGCCCTGGGTTCACGCTAAATGAGAAAATCCGCGTACCCGCAATCGTGACCGACAACAACGCCATGGCTGTTACAGTGAACTTAACGCTAGTCCACGAAAAAAGGCACGTGCATCATCAGATACACGTGCCCGTATGGGACGAAGTTGTCGTTTCTTGGACGCCTAGAGGAAAGTCCGTGGCGAGCAATCGAACGACTCTGGCAGCGTTTCAGTTGCCTTGACGGCCGTCAACAGAATTTTGTCGGCGTCTACTGGACCAACGTTGTTGCACAGCCATACGAATGCCGAGTTGATGACCTTCTGCAGATCCTCGTTCGTTCCTTCGATCGCTGGAGCACCACCTGTACTAGCCCAGGCTTTCACGGTGCCGAGGCACGGCTGCGGGACTCCGATCGAGTCGGCTTTGCTTTGAAAGTGCTCTTGCAAAGACGCGGAAGCTCCGCGACGTCGTGCATCAGCAGCGATGAAGCCAAAGAGTGAATTGAATACTTTCAATCGCCCTTCAAGTCTTGTGGTAGTCGCACCGCCATTGGAAGAACTGGTCGCCACGTCCGCTCCTGGGTCTGGCCCAAGATCGTTCGGAGACGCCTTTCGGAGCTTCATGATCTGCCCAAGCAGTTGCCCTACGTTCAATTCAGCTCGATCCAGGTTGTCCTGAAGGCGAGCCACGAGGGCACTGTACTTGAGCGGAGCCACATCTCCGAACTCTTGTTCCAATACGGTTATCGATTTTTGTAACGTTTCCGGCGTTACTCCGTCAGGCATAGCACTGGCCAAAAGCCTACGACGGTAGATGCGTTCTGCTTCGCTAACGCTCATAGTGTAAGTCTCGTTAGTTCGTCTATGTTCTCAGTAAATCGCCGATCTAGTGAAGCTGCGCCTGGAATTCAGGGTATCCAACTTCGTGGTGCTCACTGAAGTCCAGTCCACGTTGTTCGTCCGTAGTACTAACACGCAAAGACGTGAGTACTGAGACCGTGGAGAAGGTGAGCAACGCGACAGGGAACGTCCAAGCAAAGCATGCACCGATACCGATGAGTTGCGTTACGATTCGAGTCGTGTTGAAC
>CAYQMZ010000206.1:0-2474 GCA_964418725.1 uncultured Pirellulaceae bacterium | reverse complement strand
GGTCACCGGCGAAAAAGAGGCCCGCAGCGAGCGTACCCCACACGCCACAAACGCCGTGTACAGAGACCGCACCAACAGCGTCGTCCCATTTCATTTTCATGCAGAAGTCACTAGCGAAGACGCAGATACATCCAGCGACGAGACCAGTGATCATTGCGTAGAACGGATCCATAGTTGCACAGCCTGCGGTAATCGAAACCAACCCGGCCAGACCACCATTCACGGTATCTGTCATCAGGATCTTGCCACCAAACAGTAGGCGAGCTCCCACGAATCCGACCACGCCGGCCGCACCACCAAGGTGTGTGCAAAGCATGATGATTCCAAGTTGATCATTGGCTTCGAGTGAACTTCCGCCGTTAAAGCCGAACCATCCGAACCACAAGATCATGCCGCCGAAAGCAACAAGCGGAAGGTTGTGTCCACCGATTTCCCGAACTTCGCCGTTTTCGCCAAAACGTCCAAGCCTTGGTCCCAAGGCGACCAATCCAGCAAGAGCACACCAGCCACCGACCGAGTGAACAACACTACTGCCGGCAAAGTCGATGAAGCCACGTTGTGCTAACCAGCCACCTTCGTTCCACGCCCAGGATCCAAACACTGGGTAAATGAAACCTGTAATGATCATCGCCACGACAACGTATGCACTAAAGCGAATTCGCTCAGCCAAAGCCCCCGAAACGATCGTAGCGGCGGTTGCTGCGAACATCATTTGGTAGAACAGAACCATGTAGTCCCATGGCTCGCCCTCACGTAGACAGAATAGATCTGTACCAAAAAAGCTTGATTCGTTCGCCCCAAACATCAGGCCGTAACCAACGATCCAAAAAACCAAAGCACCGAAACACATGTCGGTGTAGTTCTTCATAATTACGTTGATCGAGTTTTTACTTCGTACCATGCCCGCTTCGAGCATCGCGAAGCCTGCTTGCATGAAGAATACGAGAGCTGCGCAGACCGCAACCCATAAGAAGTTCATGTTTATCTGCAGCCCTTCACTAAGAACTTCAGGGCTTACGGCATCGGGACTCATGAATTGGCTCCGTATATGTGTGTTTAGTTCTGCGCAAATATAGGTTGCACATTTTGCAGGTTGAAGAATTACTTTGCGGGGAATCGTCTACCAGATTGACCGACACCGAGAGGGAACAAGAGCTAGTGCAATCCGCTCAATGGCTTTTCAAGATCTTGTTACAGAATCAGGACACTGGCCCTGACATTGCAGCCGATCTGCAGGCCACACCAAGCAGTTCCTTGCTGTGTCGGACTTCGGTCCGGTCTACCCGGGCTAGTCGCGAACCAATTCCCAGCCGTCGCGTGTTGGTTCGAAACGATATTCCCCAGGTGTCAGCGTTTGGGTTGCCACGCCAAAGTCGCCTCCGCGGTGGAACTGGATGCTCACGCCGTCGTTTGCCTCAGGAGTAATCTCGAAGGCTTCGCCTGACGCCAGTTCCTGGATTTCGCCATCCACTGCGAATGACAAGTCAATATTGGTAGAGTCTGGATTCAGAATTCGCACGTCGACCAGAGCATCGCTGGAGGTATCAACATTGGGAACGGAATCGACGAAATTGGTATTCACCGTGGCTAATGCAATGTGATCGATAGCGTTCGCCGTTGTGATTCGCTGGATTTGTACGGAGGGTGTGTCGAGTCCAGCGATGACCACAGCTTTGGGGAGAGTTTGTTCGGCCGTATCCAAAGCGTCGCCGTCATCCCCAAAGAGCGCTTCCAAAGAAGTCTCAATTGTCTTCGTCGAAGTTGTCCCAGACGATCTTGTGTAGGGTGTTTGAATAACAGCAACGCTGTTCGTTTGCGTCAATTCCGGGGTTGGCAGCGGATTGACCCGCCGCAACTGCGGAGTCTCCTGTTGGACCGCGTCGACGTCGGGAGTCGCCTCGGAGGAAGCTATCTGTTCCAGGTCAACATCCACGTTTTGTGGTGCTTGGATGTCCGTTGTACTAGCGTTTGCCGATGGAAGCGGAGTTTCCAATTCAGCCTGGCCATCAGCGTCGATCAGTTCGAGCTCGGCCTGACTTGGCTCAATCGTCACCACTTCCTCTGGCACTGCATCTATTACTTCTGTCCCTAGGCCATCGAACTGTTGCGTTGGTGCTACGTCAAGCTCGCCTGCAGGTCCCGCCTCGTCATGCACCGTGACTGCATCAACGACCTCTGCCGAAACAATGTCGACTTGCTGTGCTGGTGCAATGTCGAGCTGATCTGCAACCCGTGCATTGTCATTCCCTGTCGCTGCATCTGGTTCCACTGCCTGCAAAGCGTCGGCCTGCTGTGCTGCGACCTCTAGTGCGTCAGTCTGTACGGCATCGACATCACGCGACGGTACTGTATCCAATTCTGCCGCCGATACCGTTTCGACCTGTCGTATCGGTGCGACGTCTAGTTCCTCTGTCGGCGTTGCATCGACATCCCCCTGCGTCGATGTTTCTGATTCCTCTGGCTGTGTTGTCGTG
>CAYQMZ010000205.1:4002-10606 GCA_964418725.1 uncultured Pirellulaceae bacterium | reverse complement strand
CGTCACTGTGCAAGCAAATGCCACCTGAAGTGTGACACCGAACGACACAGCAATCGCGTCCGATGCTTCGGCGACCTATGCGTAACTTACTGCCTGACATCCATGCCTACTCGGAAAAGTTCGTCTCTTCGCCTTGGGTCGTGCCCAGCGCCTGCCAGATGCCGAACGAGATGTCATTCGTGACGAACCGAGCCGAACCATCGCAGTTCACTGCTTGCACTCCGCCCACATGCTGACTTCTAGCTGCCATGTGCATTGGTAAGGCGCTGCTTTGGCCGACACACGGCGGGTTCGGCTGGTTTCGATCGCAATAGCCGGCTTGTTGCATCACATCAGGTTGAGAGGTATTCGGGGCCAACGACGTCTCGAATCCGGCGGCCCAGCCCCACCAACTGAAGCCTCGCAAATCTTGCCCGAGCCCCTGAACTTGCTCGGACATCATGAGGGTTTTGCTCAAGCCATCCGTGATCTTCTTGAATTCGCCCACAGGAATAACGGCAGGATCCTCCGTCCCATAGAAGGGAGCCCCACCAAATGTCAGACCGTTGAATTCGGCATGATGGTAGTGCGTCGTGTTACCGAAGTTGGCCACATAGTTGTGAGACGTAATGCCGTCGAAGTGCGTGACCAGCACATCGCTAGGGCATGTCAGCATTGGAAATCGTCGCGTTGTAACTGGACGATTCTTCGGAGCACCGTACATGGTGGAACGGTCCGACCAATCAATCTTCTTCGAATGGTCATAAGCGGCGTGGGCTGCAGCATCTTCCATGAACGGCAGCACTTGAATTTGCCAAGTCCCCCAGCAACAACTGTACGCCCCCACCGGCAGCTTGGCTTGAGCCGACTCGTAATTGTGCATCGCCAACCCGAGTTGCTTCAGATTGTTCAAGCATTGTGTCCGTCGCGCGGCAGACCGAGCGGCCTGGACAGCTGGCAGCAGCAAAGTTACCAGCATCGCAATGATCGCGATCACGACCAACAATTCGACAAGTGTAAAAGCAACCCGTGTCTTGCGAAGGAACATGCACTTACCTCTTTTTCGAGACCACGTCCAAATCGAACACGGCGTCCTCGGACTCGTTGACTTCAAGTTTCAATTCGCTGCGCATATTGTACGCAGGCGGAATCAACTCAGGCTGAGTTTTTACCCCGGGCCCGGGCAAAGTTGGCTCGACGGCTTCGGCCGCTTCGTCCGTCACATAGATGCGAACCGTGTAAACTCCCGGCGTTAGGCCCTGGTGAGCCGCGATCGCATAAGTTCCGTCGACAATTTCCGCCCCGGAGCTGACACCGTTTCGATCTTCTGGCGCGAACAGGATTGAGCCTTTCTTAAGCGGCTGGCCATTTACGGTAATCATGCCTTGGACCGCCTTGCGGCCAAGCTTGTTTGCCTCGGAACAGCCACAGCAGGCAACGATGCCGATGCAGATCAAAAGGATCTTTGATTTGTTTATCATGCCCCCATTCTTGCGCATCAGCGTGCTGTGCCAATCCCAAATCGTCGCTTTTCGAGGGACCGCAGATATGACTCTACTAACAGGCTGTATCTGACGCATTTCATCGTCGCATCAAGCGGTTCGCATACGAAACCTGAGACTAGTCCACTACGGCGGCGGTACGAAGCAGCGGGCTGGGACGATACAATGCGGCCATGTTCAAACGACCGCTCAGCCTACCGATTAACCTCGCCGTCATTATGCTGGTGCTGTTGGCACTGCTGATTGTTGGCTGGGTATTCCTCGGTGGCACCACCGGGCCCACCTTTTGGACACTTTTCGTCGTCGGACTCGTTTTCCTGGTACTACTGGTCGCGTCGGTCGTGGTCTATTTGACTCTGACGATCAAAGCCATCAATCTGAACCGCCGACAATCGAACTTCATTGATAGCGTGACCCACGAACTGAAGTCTCCTATCGCGTCGCTCAAGCTCTACCTGCAAACTCTCAGCCGACGTCCCGTTAGTGCCGAAGAACAAGCTGAGTTCTATCGCTTTATGCTCGATGACGTTGAGCGGTTAGATCTACTTATCAATCACATCCTTTCCGCCGCGCGACTAGAGAAAAGCAACGTCGCAGAAAGCGCCGAGCTGATCGAACTCTCTGGCCTGCTGCGCGCGTGTGCGGAGGAAGTTCGTACGCGATACCGTGTTGACGCAAGTACGATCAAGCTTGATCTGGACGAATGCGTGGTTCGCGGCAACGAAATGGACTACGGCTTAATCTTTCGCAATCTGATCGACAATGCGATCAAATACGCAGACGCCGAAAAGCCGTCGGTGGGCATCACATCGCAGTACCTTCCTAACCATGGTTCCGTGGTGGTTCGCATCACCGACAACGGGCAAGGGATCCCGGTACCTTTGCAACGTAAGATCTTTGGTCGTTTCGTGCGGCTAGGTACCGAACTGGAACGCAAGAAGCCCGGCACTGGACTCGGACTGTACATCGTCCGAACGCTAGTGAAGCGGTGGAAAGGTCGTGTGCAAGTAACGTCTGGCGATACGGGAGGAACGGTCTTCCAAGTCACACTGGGCAACGCTACGGCACGCAAGCCCCGAGGTTCCGCAGACGATGCAGAGCCTCCGACGCAGATTGCGGCCACGGAGCATGTTCTCACCGATGCTCCCGTAACCGACGAAACGAGGCAAGACGGGTGAACGCTGACACCATCTATCTAGACAACCACGCGACCACGCCCATGGATCCACGCGTGGTTGAAGCGATGTTGCCGTTTTTCACGAAGTACTTCGGAAACCCCGGCAGCATTGGACACGCGTTCGGCGATGCAGCTCGAACGGCCGTGGAGTCGTCTCGCGAAGAGATCGCTCATCACCTGAACGTCGCGCCCAACGAGGTTGTGTTTACCAGCGGAGCCACCGAAAGCAATAATCTGGCCATTAAAGGCATCGCGGACCGAAGCCAGAACGAAAAGGGACACTTCCTCAGCGTCACGACAGAGCACAAAGCGGTACTGGATCCACTAGCTCGATTGGAGAAGTCCGGCTTCGACGTCACACTCCTTTCGCCGACCGAAGACTCCGAGGAACAGTCCGGGCAGCTTCCCGTCGACCTCGATCAACTGCGTGATGGGATCAAAGACGAGACGCTACTTGTTTCCGTAATGCTGGCGAACAACGAGATCGGTGTCATTCAGCCGCTAAAGGAAATCGCGGCCGTTTGCCACCAGCGAGGTGTGCCACTTCATAGCGATGCCACCCAGGCGATTGGCAAGCTGCCCGTCGACGTGAACGAACTGGACGTGGACCTGATGAGCTTGTCAGGGCACAAGATCTACGGTCCGAGGGGGATCGGTGCATTGATTGTCAGACGTAGGCGACCAAGAATCCGTTTGCTGCCGTTAATCGAAGGCGGAGGACAAGAGCATGGTCGTCGCAGCGGCACGCTGAACGTACCAGGGATTGTTGGACTCGCCACGGCCTTGCGTTTGTGCGTTGAGGAACTGGAAGCGGAGTCTGCCCGCGTGCGAGCGTTGCGGGACCGACTGCACAGTGGGATCCAGGCTGCTGTCGATGGAGTCGCGTTGAACGGGCCGGACTTCGCCAATCGCCTGGACGGTAATCTGAACCTTCGATTCGACGGCGTCGATGGCGAAGCGTTAATGATGAATATGGATCAGATCGCTGTCTCTAGCGGTAGCGCATGTACTTCAGCCAACCCGGAGCCAAGCCATGTCTTACGGGCCATCGGACTCACCGAGGATCAGACACGTAGCAGTTTGCGTTTCGGAATCGGTCGATTCAATACGGAGCAAGACATAGATCTAGCCGTCACTGTGGTTGCCACCGCAGTTAACCGATTGCGTTCAATGGGTGCGGCCTGAGCACTCGCCTCCTTGAATAGATCGCCTGTGAATTTGCCTTGCAAAGCGCATATTCGTCTTTGGAAACTGCGCCATTTTCCGTAGGATTCCTGCGGAGACATCAACGTACGATCAGGAGTGCTACCATGAGCGATGAACCAGAAGTTCGGCTGAGCGACGAGGAAGCCCGACAGCTAATCAAAACGATCGAAAAAGTCGAAATCGAAGAGGCCGACGCAATCGACGCGGCCAAGAAGGGTACGACCACTGACGAGGCCGCATAGCCGACAGCTGAAATCCACAACGCAGACGCTAGCGTGCGGTGGTAAGCCAGGGTCTAGTGCTTCGTAACCGCAATAGGCCTTTGGCTCTTTGCGGTAAATCGCCTCCGGGGCCGTCTT
This sequence comes from uncultured Pirellulaceae bacterium, assembly GCA_964418725.1. Classification (GTDB taxonomy): domain Bacteria; phylum Planctomycetota; class Planctomycetia; order Pirellulales; family Pirellulaceae; genus CAYNJG01. Next base: position 6,383 of record CAYQMZ010000205.1, on the reverse strand, counting down.
AAGTTTGTTGGCAACTCACTGTACGTCACAGCAACGGCTGTTTGCGCGGCGCCGCAAACGCTTCGTCGATCGGCCCGTAGTTGCGTCATTCAACCCAACAGTCGGCGGTCGGCTCCAACCGCCAGACTGAACGCCAGCCAGCAATCGCACCACAGCTAGCAGCCGCAGCGCTGTCATGATCCGCAGGGTATGGGAGCAGTCGTAGCGATGATGCACATGACACCGTAGCAACGAAGTCGATGCGAGGAATTCAGCTGCCGCGTCGATCCAATATGTGTACCAGTCACACAATTGGACCTAGCTATGACTCGCGTATACAACTTCCCGTTCGGCATCGCTCTGCTTCGAGTGCTGCAAGTTATCGCCCTGATCTACGCCATCGCCTGCGGGGTGTCTCGTGGACAGGATCGAGCTGACAATCCACCACCGCCGCCTGTGGAAGCTGATGGCGAGGCGACATTCGACGCCTGCGAGGCTGTTGAGAACGGAGCCATCTTCAAACCGTTGTCTGATATCAAGACGATCCTGGCCAGCGACGACGAAGTTTTGCCACCGGATTGCTCTGAGAATTTCTTTACCGAGCAGCTCGCGGGCGACTCACCACGTTTTTCAACTCAGATGGCATACAACTGGGAGCCAACGAACTTCTTCCACATGCCGACCTACTTCGATGATGTGCCACTGGAACGATATGGCCAACATCGTCATCCACTGCTGCAACCATTCATATCGGGAACTCGTTTCGTCCTGCAACTGCCCGTCGTGCCGTACAAAATGGGAGTCGATCGGCCTCACGCTTGTATCACGACGTTGGGTCATTTGCCGCCGGGCGACTGCGTGCCCTGCATTCGACAGCGCATCCCTCTGGAAGCTGATGCAGCCACCGTTCAGGCTGCAGCCACAGTCGGCCTCGTCTTCTTGCTGCCCTAGGCAGCCGCCACCGCAAGTTTGCCTACACAAGACGATTACCAATCATGCCGCAAACATGGGACTACGAGGCTGAGCTACCGGCGGGCATGACGCATTGTGTGCAAGTCCAGTCGAACTCTGAATTCGCCGACTTCAATGTGCGAATTCGCGACGAAGAAGGCCGGATCGTTGCTGAGGATTTGGGGCCCGAGGCAGGAGCTGAATGCAACTTCTCGACAGGAAGCTCGGGGAAATTCGTCATTCAAGTCGAGTTGGTTAGCGGGCAATCGGGGTTTAGCCTGAACGTATCCTCCAAAACTCAGCCAAGTGATCTCGACGCCCGCGATGCTGACGAATCGACCCAAGACACGAACAACGAAGACCCCAGCATCGCCGAGTCTTCCGGCGATTCGTCTATCCTCGTGGACTCCAAACTGACTCAGACGGAAATTGACGAGCTAGTCGAGGCACACAATCGGTGGCGGTCCCGATACGGCTGTGAACCTTTAACCTGGTGCAACGAGTTGGCGTCAGTCGCGCAGGATTGGGCAAACCACTTAGAGCCCAGCATGCAAATGCGCCACCGATCCCCCAACGAGTTTGGCGAGAACCTCTTTTGGTGTGCCGGCAAAGCGGCGACACCCAGTGAAGTCGTGGACGCGTGGGGCAACGAGGTCGAATTCTACGACGAGGCCCAAAACAACTGGTGGCCCAAGGCTGGCCACTTCAGTCAAGTTGTTTGGCAAACTACGACCAAGGTGGGTGGTGGCGTGGTACGAAGGGGCGCGGAGGAGCTTTGGGTTTGCAACTACTCGCCTCGCGGTAATTGGACAGGGCAGCGTCCTTACCCAATCGACCGTTGAACCGACCGACCTTTATTGATCGGCGCAGTTCATTGTCGCGGGATGACGCTCAACGCAGGCCGCATCCCGCACACTCTCACGACACCGAAGTTTCGCTCGATTCAAACTAGGCCAAGCCTACGCGGATCCCTCCAACGTGCGTCTGCCTAATTCACTTTCGCCAGCTTCATGATTCGCCCGTCGACGTTCCAGTCTTGTACGAATAGACTGCCATCGTGGTCCCAATACGACCCGTGTGTGCCGCTGAACACTCCCTCGATCCAATCAACCTGTTTCACACCATAGTTGCGGCCCTGCTTGCGATCCAAGTTGTGGCCTAGCACTGCGACGATGGTGTTGGACTTATCCAGGATTACGACACGCCCATGTAAATCCGGTACCGAAACGAAATCACCTTGGATCGCGACCGAGGTTGGCATGCCTAACCCTGTGACAACTTCCTCAATGAACTCCCCGTCCAACGTGTAGTGAACCAAACGTCCCTTGGGTTCATGATTGCGATCACAGATCAGCAATCGCGGCGGAGAGTATCGTTCGTCCAAAGTCATTCCGTGGGCGGTGTTGAATTCTTTTTCTCCGTTGCCTTTCTTGCCAAAGTGCATCAGATAC
>CAYQMZ010000205.1:491-3992 GCA_964418725.1 uncultured Pirellulaceae bacterium | reverse complement strand
TCATTGTTTCGTTCTCGTTTTGATATTCTCTTCAATCGCGAATTTATCTTGCGTCAGATACCGACCGTCATAAGGCGGATGGATGGCATCGAGTGTGTGCGAGCGACCAAGAATGAAACAATGTCTCATTCCAGGCATTCGCACGGCTGTTTTCGTTTAGTCTTCCATCATGACTCGTTCACGGAAAATGCTGGCAGGCAACTTGATGCCCATTGATTCCAGCTTGTCCATGCATTTCGGCCGAACACCAGTGCAGACGAAACGCCCTTTGGCTCGGCCTTCCTGGTCAACGCCAGTCTTGTCGAACTTGAAGATGTGATTGGTTGCGTACCCGTTTGACAAGAAAATGTCACCGTTTGGTGCCACGGTGATTGCCGTCGGATTGAATTTGATCTTTCCTAGCCCCGACTCCTCTGCAGGCAGAGGCAAGTTCATCACAATCTCGCCCGTGCGAGCGTTGAACTTCAAGCCTTCCGCGTTGGCGTTTCTTGCTCCATAGATGTATTCGGTTCCGTCCTCGTCACGAATCTCAATGTCGTGCATCCGAGCGTACTTTTTCCCTTCATAGGATCGAATCACTTTCCCATCAGGTGAAAAGACAACGACTCCTTTGTCAGCACTTACATAGACATTCCGGTCTTTGTCGACGACCACTCCGCCGTGCGTGGGTCCAAGTGCCGACTTGCCATCGGGCCGAAGTCCCCAACCGGGGACTGTTTCAAACGTCATTGCGCCGCTCCCCATTCGCACGGGTTGCTCTTGAGCGAATACGAAAGATGCAAAGAGACAGAGGCTGAGACATGCGGATAGGCACTTCATCGTTGGTCCTTTACGACGGCAGTCAAAATGATCGGAGTTGCTTGACCCGCAACGCCAACGCCTGCGAGCGTGCGATATATTACCACAACTTTCTGACCGTTTGGCGTCATCAAGAACACCTGTTCGCGCGAACGAGAAATTTGGAACACAGTCCTGACCAACGAACGAAAAGAACCTTGCGGTGGATGACGAACGAATAGCGCAACTAAAAGATTTCTATGCGCGGGGTTTGCTAGAGGACACCATTCCATTCTGGCTGCAGCACGGCATCGACGCCGAGTACGGAGGCTATTTGACGGCCCTGGACCGAGACGGAAGTGTCATCGACACCGACAAGAGCGTGTGGCACCAAGGACGATTCGCCTGGACGCTGGGAGAACTCTACAACAACGTCGAACCAAAGCAGGAGTGGCTGGAATGCGCTCTGTCTGGAATTTGCTTCCTGGAAAATCACTGTTTCGACGCCAGCGACGGGCGTATGTACTTTCACGTGTCGCGAGAAGGAAACCCAATCCGTAAGCGCCGATATGCGATTTCCGAGTCGTTCGCCGCGATCGCCTATGGGGAGGTTGCCAAGGCAACGAACGACCGCGAGTTGGCAGATCGCGCCGTCGAGCTATTTCAGAGCTTCCTGAATCATCAACCAGCACCGAAGTTCACCAATCATCGGCCGACCAAGGGTATTGGCGGTCCTATGATCGCGATCGGAACCGCGCAGGAATTGCGTGAGTCGATCGGCTATGCGGAAGCTGATCAAATCATTGATGACGCGATTGAGACCATCCGCGGCGACCACATGAAGCCGGAGCATCGCGTTGTCATGGAAACGGTGGGCGAAGACGGACAGATCCTGGATCACTTCGACGGCCGGCTATTGAATCCAGGGCACGCAATCGAAGCGGCCTGGTTTGTTCTGCGAGAGGCGGACCACAGGAATGGCGACGAGCGACTGATCAACATCGGTGTACAAATCCTCGACTGGATGTGGGAGTGGGGATGGGATACCGAGTTCGGTGGCATTCTCTATTTTCGCGATCTTTTTCATAAGCCACCCCAAGAGTACTGGCACGACATGAAATTCTGGTGGCCTCACAACGAAGCCATCATCGCCACGCTATACGCCTACCTGTTGACCAAAGAGCAGCGATTCGCTGACTGGCACCGATTGGTACATGACTGGTCGTACCAGCATTTCGCCGATCAAGAACAGGGCGAATGGTTCGGCTATCTTCACCGTGACGGTCGCCTCTCGCATTCGGCCAAAGGGAATCTTTGGAAGGGGCCGTTTCATCTTCCAAGAATGCAGTTGGTGTGCTGGAAGTTGTTGGAGCGAGATTGGTAGCGTCTTTGTACTCGCTCGAAATCAAACACGAGACCTTGTAACCACGCGTGCTCCTTATTGGCGTCGATGGCGGAGCTGATCAACGGCAACAGCCGCGATAATGATGCCGCCAATGACCATCTCTTGCACCCACTTAGGCCAGCCCATTTGCTGGCCTCCCATGTAGAGTACCGTAATCGTCAGCGCACCAATGACGCTGCCGAGAATCGAGCCTTCGCCGCCCATCAGGCTGCCACCGCCGATGACGACGGCTGCAATCACGAATAGTTCATACGAGATTGCCGTCGTTGGTTGCCCGATGCCACTGATGAACGAAAACTGCATCAATCCAGCCAACCCAGCGAAAAATCCGGCCAACATGTACACGAACACCTTAGTCCGTGCGACAGGTACGCCGCACAGTCGCGCAGTCTCTTCGTTCGAGCCGATCGCAAATATGTGTCGCCCCAATCGCGTATATCGCAACAACGCCCACGCGAAGACTGCGGCGACAATCAAGATCCAAATTCCGGGCGGCAGAATCATCCATGCCCGAGATTTGCTAGTTAGCGTTGGATCCATCAGCGAGGAGATCCATGTATCCGTCGGCGGATAGATATCTTTCTCGTCGGCGATCCCCTTGGCTAATCCGCGAATGATGCCCATCGAACCCAACGTGACGATAAAGGGAACCAGCCTCAGCACGACGATCCCGAGTCCATTCAGGAATCCCATCAACGTCCCGATGGCTACCCCGGCCACAACCGCCAGCACGGGCAACACCGTGGGCCAATTGTCGATCAGGTAAGTGGGGGCTCCGTCCGCAGTTTGACCGGCCTGCAGATTAAGAGTCCACGCGGCGACGACAACCGTTAACGCAATCACGGAACCGATAGAAAGGTCGATTCCCGCCGCGATGATCACGATCGTCATACCCAGCGCCGCCGTTGCATAGACGGAGCTCTGGCGAATGATGTTTTCGATGTTGCGCAGTGTGTAGAACTTTCCGTCTTCGACAAGCAACGCGAAGAAAGCGAACACCAGAATGAGTGCAATGAATCGACCGCAAGTGTCGAGCCACCCCGATTGCCAGATCGTCGCCGTTTTCACCGAATCCTTCACCATGTTATTCCTGGCCTGTTGCCACACGCATTAGTTGTTGCTCGTCCCAATCCGACACGTCTTTGGCTTCACTCAGTTGACCTCGGCACATCACCGCAATTCGGTCACACACGCCCAACAATTCCGGTAGGTAGCTGCTAATTAGCAAGATCGCTTTCGGTGCCCGGTTTCCGTCGGGTGATCCCTGAGTCAGCCGGTTCATCGTCTGATAGATTTGCGCCTTTGAACCAACATCGATT
>CAYQMZ010000205.1:247-481 GCA_964418725.1 uncultured Pirellulaceae bacterium | reverse complement strand
CGTGTGGGTTCATCAAGAAGCAGTACGTCAACGTCCGCGTGCAGCAACCTCGCGATCGCGACCTTCTGCTGATTTCCGCCAGACAGCGCGCTCACTCGCTGCCTCGGAGATGCACACTTAATGGGGATTTCGGCAATCCAGGGTTCAGATGCTCGTCTCTGCCGCGATGGTAGGACCATTCGCCCCGGGCCTAATCCAGACAACTTTGGGAGCGTGATATTGTCAGCGATACTC
>CAYQMZ010000205.1:0-237 GCA_964418725.1 uncultured Pirellulaceae bacterium | reverse complement strand
GCCCAAGGCTAAGCCTTCCTGTTTCCGGTCTTCGCTGACTAACCCCATCCCTTGTCGCCAGCGAGTAGCGGACGAATGGTTGCCTTCCCAAGACATCACCTTAATCTGTCCAGAGGACACAACATCCAGGCCGAAGATGGCTCGAAGCAATTCAGTTCGTCCGGCCCCGACAAGCCCCGCTATGCCAACCACCTCTCCGCGGTGCAAATCGAGCGTCGCTTCCTCCGGTAGTGGCAC
>CAYQMZ010000204.1:0-10612 GCA_964418725.1 uncultured Pirellulaceae bacterium | reverse complement strand
GCTTGGGGACGGCGGCTGCTTGGGGAAGCCCGTTTGCTTGGGGCTGGCTCGGCGAAGAGCGTCGGTCTAGTCCCAGCGTCCGCCGAATGTGGAGACCCCCACGTACTATGCGGCAGCCCCGCATTATGTCGCAGATCATTCGTTCCAAACGTAATCATCGATCGATTCTGGTACGGTCGCAACGATTGAAACGGTACGACGAGGTTGCTTGTTAAACTCTTCGTACGTGGGCGTTCTATAGTTTGGTGGGTCCCCTTATCCCAAGTGGGGAGCTGTCAATTCCTTGCGTCCACGGCGAGCAATCCGGGTACAGACTATGACATCCGCTCAACTTCCCAACGGGATTGTGACTTCCGATGTGCTTGCTGCGCATTTGCAAGAGATCATTGTCGAGTACGAGAGTTACAAGAAACAGTTCCGACGTGCCGAGTCACGTGAACCAGTCTCGGTACCTGTCGAAGCGGTTGAACTGGACGATGAACTGCACCCATGTTCCAAACCATTCCATATGGTGACTCGTGATATGTCATCCGGAGGCGTGGGGATGTTCCACACGGAACCAGTGACCTCGAAATTTCTCTCGCTGAAATTCAGTTCGCCCGTATCGCTTGAGTCGTTCGGCGTCATTGCACGAGTGGGCCACTGCTCGCCATGCGGCCACTACTACATTATCGGCTGCATTTTCATAACGGACCCGGCGGAACTGGAAGCGTAAAGCTCGAGCCGCTTGTTATTCTGATTCATTCCAATAGATGACCACGTTCTTCGTGGCTCGCCCGCAAGCGACGATGTCTAGCTTGTTGTCGCCGTTGAGGTCTGCCAACTTCAAGTCTTCACAGGCGATTTGGTTGTCATCTAAGAGTTGAGTTGTCCATTTGCCTGCATCGGATTTGGAATAGATTTTGATTCCAACGCGTTTCTGTGCATCTTTCCCACGCCAGCCGGCGACGACTTCCGAAGACGCGGAACCGAACAGGTTGCCGGCAGCTAGTGCGTGTCCTTGGTTAAGTGTAGTGTCCAAAGTCTCCTTCTCCCAATTCTCGCCGTCGTCGCTGGAGTACAAAACGACGTCTGTCCCATGCATCGGTTCGATGCCGACGAAGGCCCGCTGATTACTGGGGTAACGACGTACTTCGCCAGCTCCCTTGCTGAGAGACGCGTCGACTAGCTGAAGTGATTCGCCGCCAAGCGTCGTCGCCACATAGCCCTCGGCGCCAGCTACGACCATGAACTCTTGGTCGCCAAACGCATCGTCCTCGGTGAAGGCAAAGTTGTGCGTTGCGTGCATACCAGTTTCGAGCTTGCGGTGTAGACTCGGTTTGCCGTCACGTACGTCGAAGACGCTGATCATGACGTTTTTCCCCTGAGCTTTCTGATTCCCAACACCGTGGAGCGGGAGGACGGCTAGCTGCAAGTCTCCGGATGCGTTGCGAAGCCAGTGCATACGGTGGGTTGTCGGTTCGTGAGGCACCAAAGGGATCGGCTTCCACGGCTTCGTGGGATCAGTCGGGCGTTTGAGGTAGAAGGATGTTCCACTGATCGCCGCGTCGGTGGTGTTGCCCGGGTTCCAATTGGCGCCAACGGCCAGCTCGACAAGACCATCTCCCGTAATGTCACGAGCAGCCAAGCAAACGTTGTCTCGAGCTGTGAGGTTTCTTGCGATGACGTGTTTGGTCCAAGGCTTGCCATTTTGCCCAGGGTTTTGGTACCAAGCGATCTCTTTCTTGTCAGCAAGCAAAATGTCTGGCGCGTCATCTGCGTCGACACGTCCGATAGCCAATCCGTAACCGATCTGGATGTTGGCGTCGATCGTTTGCGGCGTGAACGGTAAGTTGTCAGCCGCCAGCGTCACGGTCGTTAGAAACAAAGTGAAAAATATGCTTCGCAGAGTCCTCATCGGATCGCCTCATTTGTCGTACGATTAGGCCATAGGTTCGGTCACCATTATCGACCGATCGTACGAGTATATCGGATCGCGCGTGCAGCGGCACGAATCGAGGCGTGATTCGCCAACACCGAAAGCAAGATACAAACCGATGTCTAACTGGATTGCGGAACGAACGAAGGCGTTTGACAGTAGCGGAATTCGAAAGGTGTTTGATCTGGCTGCGAAGCTGAAGGATCCCATCAATCTTTCAATTGGCCAGCCAGACTTCGAGGTTCCTGCGGAGGTGAAATCCGCGTGCAAGACGGCGATCGACGATAACAAAAACGGCTACTCGCTAACGCAGGGCATTCCCGCGTTACAGGAGAAGCTGCAGACTCGAATCGACGAACAGTACGGCCATTCAGATCGCAAGCTGTTCATCAGTAGTGGCACCAGCGGTGGCTTGGTGTTGACGATGATGTGCTTCGTCAATCCCGGTGATGAGGTCATCATCTTCGATCCCTACTTTGTGATGTATCAACCACTCGTGCAGCTTGTGGGTGGCAAGCCGGTGCTGATTGATACATACCCCGATTTCAAAATCGACGTCGCAAAAGTTGAGGCGGCAATCACGGACAAGACGAAACTTATTTTGCTGAATACACCCGGCAATCCAACCGGTGCAACTGCTGGGGAAGAGGAAGTCAAACAGCTTGCGAAGTTGGCGGCAGACAGAAACGTCTTGCTGGTATCGGACGAAATCTACAGCGAATTCTGTTACGACGGTCCGCTGCACTCACCAGCAAAACACAACGAACGCACCCTGGTCATCGATGGGTTTTCAAAAAGCCATGCGATGACCGGATGGCGCGTCGGATTCGTGCATGGTCCAAGTGATGTTATCGATACGATGACCAAGCTTCAGCAATACACGTTCGTGTGTGCGCCGCAGCCCGCGCAATGGGCAAGCCTGGTGGCAATGGACGTTGATGTTTCCAACTTCATGAATTCCTATCGGAGCAAACGGGATCGGTTAATCGAGGGAATTCAGGATCTTTATGAGGTGAGTAGTCCGGGCGGCGCGTTCTATGTCTTTCCGAAGGCTCCCTATGGAACCGGAAGCGATTTTGTTCACAAAGCGATCGAAAACAATTTGCTGATCATTCCTGGGAACATTTTCAGCCAGCACGATACGCACTTCCGAATTTCGTACGCGGCGACGGATGAAATGATCGACCGTGGCATCGAGGCGCTGAGGAAACTTGCCACGCGTTAGCCCACAGTGGCCTGTGTGAAAAGTCATCGGCTCATGGAATGCTAAGACAGTCCGCGCCAGATCACGGGCACTGACGTCGCAGACGGTTAGCCTCAGATTTGCGTCCCACTCGAATGAGGTGGCCATTTTTCGGCTGCGAGCTGGTTAACAGATGGTTCGAGCCGGCCAGGCAAGCCAACGAATCTTCACCGAATCGACGGTGGATTGCCACACGTCCGGGGAACGCTCTTCGACTTGCGCGGTGGATCCTGATGGCTGGGCGATAATGTGAAGGTCGAAGGGGAGAGCCATGAAGTCGAAATCTAGGTTGAAGAAAATGCGGTCGATGCGGCCTGCTTGGGATGCGTTTGGTGCGAAGGACGCGCCACGGATGTCGAAACGGTCACGCCGCGCGTTCGTGGAAAGTCTGGAACAGCGTTGTCTGCTTGCAGCCGACATCGTTATCAACGAAATACACTACGATCCGCCGGACAAGACTGAGCCGGCCGAGTACATCGAACTCTACAACAACTCCACCGCGGATGTAGATGTGTCGGGGTGGAGGTTTACAGACGGTGTTCAGTTTGAAATTCCCGTCGGCACATCGATTGGTGCGGGCGGCTACTTAGTCGTTTCGCAAGACCCGGCGACTGTGCAGCAGCGGTTTGGTGTTGCGTCCGTCGGACCATGGGATGGGCAGCTAAAAAACAGCGGTGAGCAAATTCGTCTGCTTAACGAGATGGGAGACATCGTCGATGAAGTGGACTACCAACGTGGCTTTCCGTGGCCGACCGTCGGGGACGAACCCGGCCATTCGATTGAGTTGATTCATCCCGATCTAGAAAATGACCTTGGGGGAAACTGGCGTCGAGCCGGCGGGGCAACGCAAGATATCCAGCTTGTGCAGCGAGGCGAGAGTTGGCATTACTTTCCCGGCACAGAAACTCCTAGCAGTCCCAGTACCGCATGGCGGAATGATGGATTCGATGACTCGGCCTGGGACGTCGGCGTAGCACCGATCGGGTACGGTGACGACCACGTTGTGACAACATTGGACATGCGTGGGAACTACTCCACAGTCTTTCTGCGAAAGACATTTGAGCTTGATGCCCCCGTTGGCGGCGAGTCTTTGCTGTTTCGCGCGCAGTTCGACGACGGATTCCATCTGTGGGTCAATGGTGATCGAGTACTCAGCGAGAACACTGGCTCTCTGTCGACCGCTCCAAGCACAACGGCTGATCAGGCGCTGGAGAACTTTTCTTTTGTCGAGTTTGATCTCGGCAACGCAAGGGACTTGCTGGTTTCGGGCACCAACGTGATAGCGGTTCAAATGATGAATGCGTCGCTAGGTGGCAGTTCGGACGCGTGGTTTGACGCGGAACTGAGTGTCAAAGCTGGCGGCGAACACTCCGCCGGTTCGAGGAACTTGGCGTTTCAGGAGAATGCGCCGCCAGCATCAAGGAAAGTAAGCCATGGCGACGGCCCCATAAGCTCCGGGCAGCCGGTGATCGTATCGACCAAGGTCACGGACGCCGATGGTGTGGGGGAGGTCACGTTGGAATACCAGGTCGTTCGACCTGGGGACTATTTCGGGCGATACCTCAAGGCAGACCCGAGCGGTGCGCCGGTGCTGAATCCACGCTACGACGATCCGCAAGAATGGACGTCGATTGCAATGCTTGATAACGGCCAAGGGGGAGATGAAGAGGCAAACGACGATGTCTTCACGGCGGTGATACCTGATGATGTTCAGCAGCATCGCCATCTGGTTCGGTATCGCATTCGCACGGCCGATTCATTGGGGGCCGATACGCTGGTTCCGTACGCCGACGATCCGCAGCACAACTTTGCCTACTTCGTGTATGACGAGGTACCGGATTGGATTGCTTCGGACCGCCCAGGACGAACGCCCGAGCAAACGTTTGAATTGAGTGAGTTTAACTCGATCGCGACGTATCACCTGCTGACGACGTCCGAAGACCACCAAGACTCGCAACATATCCCCAACGCCTCCACGTCCTCTTATTCGGGCAGTGAGTACCTGTGGCCGGGTACGATGATCTACGACGGCGAAGTCTACGACAACATTCGCTACCGCGCGCGAGGTGGCGTTTGGCGTTACGCCATGGGGAAGAACATGTGGAAGTTCGATTTCAATCGAGGCCACAGTTTCCAGGCGGCAAACGACTATGGGGAGGAGTATTCCGAGGGCTGGGACAAGCTGAACTTTTCAGCACTAATCCAACAGGGAAACTACCTGCACCGTGGGGAGCAAGGTCTGTTCGAGTCGGTTGGATTTAAGTTGTTCAACTTGGCTGGTGTCGAGAGTCCGAACACGCACTACGTGCACTTCCGGGTAATTGATTCTCAGGACGAGGTGACCAGCAATCAGTTCGAAGGCGACTTTCAGGGACTGTATCTTGCGATCGAGCAACCCGATGGGCGCATGTTGGAAGAACACGGGTTGCCCGATGGCAATCTGTATAAGATCGAGGGTCACAACGGTGACTCGAACAATCAAGGCCCGACTCAGGTTTCCGATGGCTCCGATGTTCGCGATTTCATTTCGGGGTATCGTGGTCGAAATCCCGACGCTGAATGGTGGCAAGAAAACCTGGACTTGGATCGCTACTATAGCTACCGAACGATTGTCGACGCGATTCACCATTACGACATCGCCTACGGCAAAAACTATTACTACTACCACAATCCCGAAACGGGCAAGTTTCAGGTCCATCCGTGGGATCTGGATTTAACGTGGGCCAACAACATGTTCGGCAGTGGCGAGCATGACTTTGTGCAAAAGGTTGCCAGGAATCCAGCATTCGAGGTCGACTATCAAAACCGTGTCCGCGAGCTTCGAGATTTGTTGTTCAACGACGAGCAAACGGGGCAGTTGATCGACGAGTTTGCCGCCATCGTTCATACGCCTGGCGAATTGTCTTGGGTAGATGCTGATCGGGCGATGTGGGATTTCAATCCGATCATGCGATCGAACTACGTGAACTCATCGAAAGCTGGACAGGGACGCTTTTATCGGCAAGCGGATTCCAATGATTTCCCAGGAATGGCTCAAATCATGAAGGACTACGTCGAAGAACGCTCAGCGTTTCTCGATGGACAGCTGCAAGAGACCGAGGCCGACGCACCTCAGACGCCGCGGGTTAACTATGTTGGCGATGCAGGTTTCGCAGTGAATCGCCTCGCATTCCAGTCTTCCGGCTACGTCGATCCGAACGGTAGCCCGTTCGCCGCGATGGAATGGCGAATCGCAGAAATCACAGATCCCGAAAATCCAGAGTTCGGTGACACGCCGCCCAAGTATGAAATCAATGCGACGTATGAATCCGGGGAGCTAAGTAGCTTCCAGTCTGATTGGACGGTTCCGACCAAAGAGCTGACCACGGACGCGCTGTATCGTGTGCGTGCGCGAGTTCAAAACAGTCAGGGAATCTGGAGTCACTGGTCGGAGCCCGTTCAGTTTCGATCCGCTGACGCTGCGAGCGGTGGGGTGACGGAAGCGTTGCGTATCAGCGAAGTCCACTACAACCCAGCAGATCCTTCGCCTTCGGAAATAGCCGCTGGATTCGATGATTCAGATGACTTCGAGTTCATCGAACTTGTGAATATCGGATCTGAGGCGATCGAGTTGGCCAACACGTCGTTAGAGAGAGTTGTGGTCGATGGAGAAGAGCAGGGCGTTGAATTTGAATTCAGTGCACAGCACCGACTGGAGCCAGGCGAGACAATCTTGGTGGTCGAAGATCTGGATGCTTTCAAGTTGCGGTATGGCGATACCTTACCGGTGGCTGGCCAGTGGGCTGGAAAGCTCGGTAACGGTGGCGAGCTTGTTACGCTTGTCGATGATGGTGCAACGATCCATTCGTTTTCGTACGACGACGGATGGATCGAGACAACGGACGGCGACGGCTACTCGCTTGAGGTCGTAGATGTGCGGGCTGAGATAACGCAATGGGAGTTGCCAACTGGTTGGCAGGCCAGTCGAGAAATCGGCGGAAGCCCAGGCGTCATTGAAACGGCGGTCGAACGGATGCCGGCCGATTTTGATGGAAATGGGCGAGTCGATTTTGCCGACTTCCTCATACTCTCTGCGAATTTCTCGAAAGAGAATGTTGGCTTCGCTGGCGGTGATGCGAATGAGGACGGCGTGGTTGACTTCAGCGACTTCCTGCTGCTGTCAGCGGCATTCGGGACTGGCGATCCGTAGCGTTCGGTTGGTGCGTGCTGTTCGCGGGCAGCGGGCTGGACGAGTCGATTGGGACCTAGCGAAGCCGATGGAAATGCTCACACTTTAGACTGGTTCCGTAAGTCGGAATCATGGTTAGCTGTACCCAGGTGTCTTCAAGAGAAGAAAACATGAGTCGAGCCCGATTGGATCTGGCGGTTGCACAAATTGAGTTTGCGAGAGGCTACACAAAACAGCTGGTGGAAGACGTCGGCGATGATGAGTGGTTTCGTCGCGTTGACGGCTGTCCGTCGAACTTGGCGTGGCAGATAGGCCATCTGGCGATGGCACAATACGGGCTGACGCTGGCCCGAATTCGGGGTCGCGAACGGTCCGACAGGGATTTGATATCCAAACAGTTCTATGCCTGTTTCAAAAAAGGCAGCGATCCAAATTCAGATGATTTAGAGTTTCCGCCGATCGCTGAGATTCATACAACGATGGAGCGCATTCACGCGGCCTCGTTGGAAGAACTCAGCAAGCACACAGACGATTCGCTGGCCGAGAAGCTGCCCGAGCCCTATGCTGTCTTCGAGTCAAAGCTGGGATCTGTCTTCTTCTGCTCGCATCACGAGATGTTGCACGCGGGTCAGATCGGCTTGCTCAGGCGAATGCTAGGAAAGAGCCCCGTTCGATGACATCGTCTTCCGCATTTCACGAATCGTTCGACAAGAAAAACAACGAACGAGCCTTAGAACGCGAGCAGGATGAGCGTCGGAGGCGGGAGGTCGAGGACGCTCCGCAACACGTTTCGCGGTATCTCTTCCGGATTGGCCGCGAACCGGTATCACTGGATTTGGTCGAATACCGGATCGTCCAGTTCTTGTCTCGAAAACCATATAAGGCTTTCAAACGAGAACAAATCATTCAGGCCGTGACCTCTGACGAAGCTCCGTTGAACGAGTCGAACTTGGATCAGTACGTCCGATCCTTGCGTTCGAAGTTGGGGCTATTTAGCGACTACATTCAGACCGTTCCGTACATCGGATTTCGCTTTAAGCCGTAGCCGCCGGTGGATAGCTCAGACGCTCGCTGGATCTAAACACTTCGATTCGAATACGTTTTGGATGGCATTGAGCAACACGTCGGGATCGATCGGTTTGGGAACGAACCCGTTGACTCCCAGTCCGCGAAATTTCGATTCCAGTGTTTCCTTTGGGTGGGCGCTGAGCACGATCACCGGAAGGTTCGGGTTTCGCTTGCGAATTTCCAGCGTTGCCTCGAGTCCATCCATTTCGGGCATCTCCAGATCCATCAGCACAAGGTCATAGGCAGTGCCACTGCTCTTTACAACAGCTTGCAGGCCATTGTCTGCGGTGTCGACGGCGTAACCTGCGAACTCCAACAGTCCTTTGGCTACTTCTTGATTGACGAAGCTATCGTCGGCCAAGAGTATTTTCGCATCCGTATCGTGGTCGCATTGTTGGTCGACTTGCTCGTTGACGTCGCGACTTGCAAGGCGATTGGAAAACGCATCCAGCGCCAGTTCGCGTAATTCACCGACGGTAATCGGTTTCATCACGTTCGGCAATTCACAGTCAGCAGACTTGCCTGGCAAGAATGCTGCAATCGAAGGCTTGCCTCTTGCAACAAGACGCTGTTCCTGCGACTTGTTGGGGGTGTCAATAACGACAAGTTCAAATGAGTCTAAGGATTCGTCGTCCAATTCTTCTAGGCTGTGGAATTCCATAACACTAAAGCCAAGGCAGCGAAGCAACGACGTATTCGCTTGGCGAGTGGAGCTGCAGTCGCTGATGAACGCAGCGGTGTGGCCACTGAGTTGTGGCTCACTTAGTGCTTCTTGGTCTTCACGAACGGACGTGAAGTCAACCCAAAATGTGAATGTGCTGCCTTCACCTTCGGCACTATAGACTTCGATGTCGCCGCCCATCAGTTGAGCCAACTGTCGGCAGATCGCGAGCCCAAGACCCGTTCCGCCAAACTTGCGTGTTGTTGAACTGTCCGATTGGCGGAAGGCTTCGAATATTAGTCCCTGCTTGTCTGCCGGAATTCCGATGCCCGTGTCTGCGACGGAAATTTCGATACCGTTTGCCTGGCGTCGATGGACGGAAATGTTGATCTCGCCACTGCTCGTAAATTTGACTGCGTTGCCAACTAGATTTGAGACAATCTGACGGAGTCGTGTGGCGTCGCCAACTACGTGGAGGGGGACATCTTCGTCAACGATGCAGTTGACTTCTAAACCCTTCGAGTGAGCGGCTGCCGCGAGCAGTTGCACGGCCGATTCAATCGACTCTCGAAGGTTGAAGTCGATTTGCTCAAGATCCATCCGTTCGGATTCGATTTTGGACAGATCCAACACTTGGTTTAGCAGGCCAAGTAGAGATTCCCCCGACTGTTTGACGACCCGAAGGCAGTTCCGTTGTTGTGCGGTTAGCTGCGTGCGCAGTGCGATTTCGGTCATGCCCAAGATGCCGTTCATCGGAGTGCGAATTTCGTGGCTCATGGTAGCCAAGAAGTCACTCTTGGCAGCGTTGGCTGACTTGGCTTCTTCGGTAGCTCGATAGAGCTGCTCTGTGCGTTCCGCGACGCGATCTTCTAGGGTTAGATTCAAAGACTGGAGCTCAGCGTATTGCCGCGAGTTCTCGAAGGATGCGCCTGCGATAGCTGCGATGAAGTCTGCCAATCGTTCTTCCGTCGGCCCGAACAAATGCCGCACCCCGGCGTGCGACGCGTATAGATATGCCTTCGTATGCCCGAAAGCTTGAATGGGAATGCACAGCAGCGATCCATCTTGGTTCTCGACACTGTGAAGGTCGACGATTTCTGCTTCGGAACGTTCTTCGGTTTCTTGCCGCTGAATGATCGAATGGACAATCGCTTCAGTGGTCTTGCTTACTTGGCCGGCTACCACTTCGATTGGTGAGTCTTGGTCACTTTTGTATTCGAGAATTGCGCACTCTTCACAACGTAGTAACCGCCGAGCTGCCATACGTGTTTGCTCGAAGACCTCTTCTTCGGCCAGTGCCGCGGTGATGCGGCGGCCAACTTCCAGCACGACATCAAATCGGTCCGCAAGCGAAAGTGTGACCTTTGTTTCGGTCCCATTGCCTTTGGTGGATCCAGCCTCCAGTTCAATCGCGCTGAGCATTCGGCGTGCTTTGCGTAGCTTTGCCTGTGCCCCATGCCAGTTATGCTGCGTACCCAATTCGCCCAAGACGCGTAGTGACTCCGCGTAGTCGTATTTGAGCAGTAGGTTGTCGGCCAGCGCGATACTGCGATG
>CAYQMZ010000203.1:9712-10664 GCA_964418725.1 uncultured Pirellulaceae bacterium | reverse complement strand
TTGACGGACTGAAACCAACCTTGCCACATGTTGTGCCCTTGGCCTTCAATGACTTCGACCTCCACAGGGCCACCAAGCTTACGATAGTTGTTGGACAGTTCAGCAGAGTTTTTCTCCAGCGGCACGATTCGATCCTGGTCACCGTGAATGTGCAAGACCGGAACTTTCGCATTGGCCAGCGGAGCAAGACGACGAATTGGATTATGCTTGGCAAGCCGAGACTGAAGTTGCTCTGCCGTCAATCCATAGGCACCTGCAGCCTTCGCAACTCCCGGATAACTCTCGATGTTGCACACGGGGTAGATGCCCGCGACGCCGGCCACGCACTCGGGATGCTCAACCGCCCAGTTGTAGAGCATCAAGCCGCCGCGACTGCGTGCCAGCAGCACGGGTTGCTTGCGGTAGCCGCGGTTTGAGACGAGTTCCTCGTACAAACTTTGATAGTCCGCACGGCCTTGGGGGCTGCCATAGGATTCGCCAACGTCCATCCCAGCGATCGCGATGCCGCGGTCGTGAAACCGCTCGATCATCCAATCTTCCTCTGGTCCGGGCAATCGTCGCTGCGTTCCATTGCGAATGAACGTGGGTGCGTACCAAACCCAAGGCATCGGCCCATCAATCGGCTTCGATGCGGGTGGCTCGATTACAAACGCCCAACGCTTGCCTACTTGAAAGAACTGCGTTTCGGCTGCAGCGATTTGCTTTGCTGCACCCAGAAGCCATGCCAACACAACAAACAGAACGACACAAATCGCAGGTGGGCAGTTTCTTTGGCACTTCATGGTTGCAGGCTCGCAGAGCTATTCGACCGCATGGCCGTCGTCGAGTATTCAGTCACGTCGATTAGGACATGGCGTACGGGACAGTGGATCGGTCCATCGCGTTTGCCCAGCAAACCGCCCTCGCGGTCTTTTTGTAGAGCGATGATTTCTCCCAAGATCGAAACGGCGAT
>CAYQMZ010000203.1:8211-9702 GCA_964418725.1 uncultured Pirellulaceae bacterium | reverse complement strand
GTCGCACCGAGATCTAATCCAACGGGCGTTCGCAAACATTCCAATTCTCCCGCCAGCGGTAGCTCTCCCTTCGCTTGCAGTCCACGCAGAACTTTGCCGGTTCGAGACTTTGGCCCCAGAATTCCAACGTAATCCAACCCCAATGGTGCGAGCTGCGACAAAAGCACTTCGTCTGCCTCAAAGCTGTGTGTCATCAACACCGCCGCGGTATCCTGCGTACTGTTCAATGAGCCAACAACATCGTGCCAGGGAGCGCAGACAAGACGCGTGTTGGGAAAACGAGCCTTCGTCAGCTTACTCGCTCGCTGATCCACCACGCTTACATCCCATCCAAGCTGCAAAGCCATGGCCGCAAGCGGTCGAGTGTCTTCACCTGCCCCAAAAATCCAAAGCGGCTTCTTAGGCGAGATACGCTCGATCAGCATTCGAACACTGCCTTCACGGGTCAGCAGCTCGCAACAAGTGGGACGACCTTTGGCCTCAACTTCCCGCCAAGTCTCTTCTAAGGGCAATCGCCATTCATCGAACGGCATCGAGTGTTCCGCGAATCGATCACCGACATGTCCGAGTTTCGTTGACTCCGTCTGATAGATCGTGGCGACCGTCTGCGGGGCTCCCGAGCTAACAACGTGCTTCAAAAATCGTGACGGGCAGTCTTGGTTCTTACTTATCCGTTCGACGAGCACATAGATGATCCCGCTGCAGCCTAGGTTGTAACGCGGATTCAAGTTCGTCGATCCCTGTCGCGTATCGAAGCTGATTAGCTTTGCCCCGGAGGTCGTCAGATCGAAGGCCGCACGACACAAGTCACGTTCCAAACAGCCACCGCTGATCGAACCAATGTGAGTACCATCCGCGTGAATCAGCATTCGAGCTGTCGGACGACGGTAGGCCGAGCCAACGACATCGACAACCGTAGCTAGAACGCACGGCTCCGCGGTCGCATCGATGGACTGAACAATGTCATAGACTTCATTCATACTGGGCAAACTTCAAGCTAGACAAGTTTCATCGGCAAGTCAGTCAATCGCTTGCCGGTGATGCGACGGACAGCGTTGCCTATCGCCGCGCCGATGGGCCCCATGGGAGGCTCACCGACGGGTAACGGATGATCGACACCCTGTATCAGATGAACGTCGATTTCTTTCGGAGCATGACGCATCAACGCCATGTCATATGGACCGTAAATCGTCGGCCAAAGCTGACCATCACGTAACGTCATCCTCTCGTGCATCGCGGCGCTCATCCCCATGATGATGTTACCTTCACACTGCGCTTTGACCTGATCTGGGTTCACAGCTAAACCGCAATCAAAAGCACACCAAACTTTGTGCACGATGATCTTGTCTTGCTCGACAGAAACATCGACAACCTGCGCACACGGCGAATTGGAATCGATCGACGCGGCAATCCCCATGGCTCGACCGTCGGAAGCGCGATCCACGTAGTTAGATTCCGTGGCCACTTTTTGGATGACAGCCTTAATACGTT
>CAYQMZ010000203.1:5159-8201 GCA_964418725.1 uncultured Pirellulaceae bacterium | reverse complement strand
GGCTCCGCTGGTTGTCGCCTAAATGCTTCAGGCGGAATTCGACCGGGTCCTTTTTGCTCTTCAATGCCATCTCATCCACGAAACTCTCGATTGCAAACGTATTTGCCAACAGCCCCAGACTGCGCCACCAGCTTGTCGCGAATGGCAACGTCGTGTGCCACTGAACGCTGCGATGATTGGGGACTTTGTCGTACTGAATGTTCGCGCCCCGCATAGCACCAAAATCGGCACCCAAAATCGTGCTGGCGATTCCTGGCAGGATTACCGAGTTAATTGCAACGTCGCCGCTGGCGTAATGATGTTCAAGCGCACTCAGGTAACCATCCTGATCTAGCTGCCCTCGCATGATGTGGTGGGTCGGCGGACGAAACAGATCGTGTTGAAATTCTTCTTTGCGAGTAAAGAAGTACTTCACGGGCCGACCAACTTCCTTCGCCATCTGAGCCGCCTGTACGGCATGAGCTGTATTTAACCGCCGCCCAAAACCGCCGCCCAGGAACGTGGGAATAATGTTGACGTTCTCCAGATCCACATCCAGCGCATCGGCCACCATTTTCTGTGTGACTCCCACGACCTGCGTTGAAAGGATGACAGTCACCTTTCCATCCTTGACTTCCGCGACGGCCCCATTGGGTTCAATCTGCGCGTGGGCTCCGATTGGACTGGTGAACTCAAGGGTCTCCACGCCGTCACCATCGGGCGATAAAGCGGAACCTTGGACTTGCGTGGCCATCTCCGATCCCTTGCCAACCTGCAGCATGTTACGGAGTTCTTCCTCAGTCCACTTCTTCGGTACGTTCCATTTCACGTCGAGGTTACGCTTGGCAGCCAGAGCCTGCGCCTGGGTTTCAGCTACCACGGCGACCCAGTCGTCGCGTTGAATGACTTTGACGACGCCCGGCATCGCGGTGGCCTCACCTGCGTCAACACTCTTGAGTGTCGCACCGATGTGCTCAGGACGCACCACCGTCGCGTGCAGCATCCCCGGCAGTTCGGCGTCCATCCCAAAGATCGGATCGCCAAATACCTTGGGAATCAAATCAACACGCGGTACGGGCTTACCGATCAGCTTGTATTGGCTAGTCGCACGCAGCTTAGGTGTCTTGGGCACGGTCCACTCATCAACGTCCGCTGCGATCTCCGCGTAGGTCATCGAATTTGCTTTGCCAGAGACAACTCCGCCGGCCGTCGACAGCGTATTGGCAGAGACGCCCCATTGCTTGGCAGCTTCGTTCTTGAGCATCTCGCGCATCGTAGCGGCCATCTCACGAAGCGGTTGCCAAAGCGTCGCAACCGAGAAACTGCCGCCTGTGCTCATGCCATCGACGATGCCCGAGTCAGTATCCGCGGCGATGACTTCAATCTGTTCGATCGCGACGTCCAGTTCGTCGCAAACCATCTGAGCGAAACCAGTAAACGTTCCCTGTCCCATCTCGACTTTGGACGAATGGACACGCACTTTGTTTTCTTGAGTGATTTCAAACCAAAGGTTGGCTTCCGTCCCCTTGCCGTTGTAGGGCGGCGATACTTTTTCGAACACTCCCAACACGGCACGACGCATGGGATTGCGAAAGATGTACGTCCCAAGCGAAACCACGCCCAGCGTGCCGAGGCCACCTCGAACCAGAAACTTTCGTCGTGAATGTTTCTTCTTGGCCTTTTCATCGGGCGACTTCGTCTTATCAGTGCCGCCTGAGCCCACCCCATCCGTTGGCACCGGCGAGTGGTCGTCTCTGTTATCGCTGGCGTCTGTCATGTTATTGGTTGGCCGGTTGAGATTGATTGTTAGATGACTGGTTCAGCTCAGCCGCGCGATGGATGGCTTTTCGCATCCGGTAGTAAGTCGCACAGCGGCAGACGTTGATAATGTTCTTGTCGATATCCTCGTCCGTTGGATTCGGTTTCTTGTCTAGCAACGCCGCCGTTGCCATCATGAATCCCGGTTGGCAATATCCGCACTGCGGCACAACTTCATCGATCCAAGCCTGTTGAACGGGATGCGGATTCTCGAGCGTTCCCAAACCTTCGATGGTTGTGATTTCCTTCCCTTCAGCAAACTTGACCGCGTAAGAACAACAGCGAACCGCATCACCGTCGATGAGTATCGTGCAGGCACCGCAGGCCGCCTTACCGCAGCCGAACTTGGTGCCTTTCAAATCAAGCGTATCGCGAATCACCCAAAGCAGCGGTGTGTTTTCGTCGTCCAGCTCCACCGTTTGTGGCGAACCGTTGATCGTGAACGAAACTTCCATGGTGTACCGTTGTTATCGAGTTGGATTGTTCTTGGCCATGAGTAGCGTGAGAGGAACCTAATACCGTCCGCTCTATTCAGATGGAATTTTGGCTCCATCATCGAACCATTGTTTGACCGCAGCGATGTAGTCTTGTTTCGATACGGGCGGCTTTTCTCGTGGTTTTCCATTCGCATCAATGCCAGGATCCCAAGCCCAGAGCACTAGTTCGTGTTCGGTAAGGTGATGCATTACCTGGTCATGATTGCGGCCACCGTTTCGTTTCGGGTCCAGCATGGACTTGGCAATTTCGACCCGTGAGAGCCCCGCCCAACGCATACTCTGCGGTGCCAAACTCCACTCCGGCGCCCCGGGGACTCCAGAGAAGTCGTTGTTTTCCGATTGATGGCAGGTGTTGCATTTGGTCGCAGCGAAGCCAACGTTGTTGTCGCCACGAGCGATGCCAAAATAGTGCGGGTGACTGTCCTCGCCCTGTTTAGGTATGCCGTCGCTGGGGTGGCAATTCACACAACGCTTGTGTGTGAGTACGGCCATCATCTTGTCGAAATCCGAACCCGTGATGGGCGACGCCTTGTCACCAGGATCCGCGTTGCCCTGCCATGGCGCGGCCGTCGCCGCCAACAGGACGAGGCTGCCAACTAGCAGCACAGTGCTGAACGATAGACGCAAACTCTTTTTCCGCATGCCAACATCCCTGGCGGATTCGATCCAGTGAGCCAAGCTTACTCACGCGAGACTGATATTAACAGACCTGGAGTCCAACACCTGCGTCTAACTCAGTTTTGAGCCA
>CAYQMZ010000203.1:0-5149 GCA_964418725.1 uncultured Pirellulaceae bacterium | reverse complement strand
TCTTACTGGGTGGCCAGACGGAGCCTCCGCTTCTCACCGATCATCGACAAAGACGCCGGCGGAGGTAGGTAGCTGGAATGGTCGTCGGGACTAAGGGAACGCAACATCTGATCGACCGTTTGAAAACGATCGGCGGGGTTTCGAGCCATCGCTTTCTTGCACCTTATTGCTGACGCTAACTCGCCCGTTCCGCTGCCCTGAAGTGTTGTCACTTCCGCGACGAGTTTTGTAGCCGTCGTTAGATACACCGTTTGTGCACGCTCTATCGCGATACGACAAATCCCATTTTTGCGAGGTCGTTCACAACTTCAGGATCCATGAGCATCCGCTTCAATAGCTCGACACCCGGTGAGCTATTGTCGGTTCGAATCACAAAGTCATACTCTTCGTCACAGAGCGGCAAGAAACCGAGGTCGCTTTGCTGGGCAACGACTTCGATTGCCACACCCCAATCACTTCTTCCTTGCTGAATAGACGCGGCGACGGCGCTATGGCTTCGAGATTGCACGGCGTAGCCTTGCGGCTGATCGCCGGCCAAAAAGTTGTCAATCAATTGACGAGTCCCGCTGCCTTGATTCCGATTCACCATCACGCACTCCGAGTCCGCGATGACGGTGCTTCGGATGTCGTCGATGGTCTTGGCTGTGAAGCGTTGATCGTCCTTGCGAAAGAGGACGCCCTGTCGGCGAGTGTAACCCTTGATCAGCGACGTGTCGGCCGACAGGAACGGCGTGTTGTACGTATTCGTTTCCGCGTCCAGCAAATGAATACCCGCTAAATCGCATTCACCACGTTCCGCTGCTCGCAAGCCCGCAGTCGAGCCAACCGCTAGGAACTTGGTACTCACGCCTGCGTCTTGCAGTCGACTCAAAAGATAATCGAGACCAATACAATGGCTGCCGATCACGACAAACTCGGCGATCGACAAGTTGCCGCCTAGCAACGTGACGGACACCTCGCTCCCTTCGTCAACGATTTCGCAATGACGATCGATGGTCACAAAGCCATCGGCTCTGGCGAAGGACGTCACTGACCCACTGCCTTTCCCCATTGGAAAAGCCACCGGCTTGTTCGAAGAATTCACGATGCCCACCAACAGATACTCGGTTCGGCCGATTTCGGAATTCACTTGCGTTGCCATTTCGGCCGCCATCGTGTGGACGGTTGCCTGTCGACGACCTGCCATCTTGCGTATGACGCTCGCGACAAATTCGTGAAACGTAAAGATGGCCGACGTTGGAAATCCGGGCAGTATCACGATTGGCTTCCCACGAGTCGCCGCTAAACAGATTGGCTTGCCAGGCTTGAGTGCGACGCCATGGGCGACAATACCCGGATCATCAAACTCACGAACGACTTGGTACGAGATATCCCCGGCCCCTTTACTGGTTCCGCCCGAGAGCAAGACTAAGTCGCACTCGTCGATCGCTTTTTCAATTACCTCGCGAAGCCGATCGATATCGTCGGAGACTACTCCCAAGCGACGCGGTTCGCCTCCGAGTTCGCACACCGCATCAGACAACACCTGAGCGTTCGAATCGTAAACCAAACCGGGACGCATGGGCTGGCCAGGCTCGATGATCTCGTCACCCGTCGAGATGATACCCACCACGGGCTTTCGATATACAGTCACTTCGTGCTTGCCGATGGCGGCCAGCACACCGGTTTCGCGACTGGAAAGCGTATCCCCCTGGCGATAAACGGTTTCCCCCTGCGCGATATCCGTACCAGCGAACGAGATTCCGCGTCCTGGGGTTACGGGCTTCGAAACTTCGACCCACGTTCCCGTTTCATCGGTCACAACTTCCGTATGTTCGACCATGACAATTGCGTCAGCTCCGCGAGGCAACATGCCACCGGTTGCGATCGTGACGGCGTTCCCTTCAGCGACAATACTCTGCGGCACCACGGCCGTGGCAATCACTTCCTCCAGCATTCGCAATCGAATGGGGTTTTCTTCGTCCGCCCCGTAGGTGTCCGCCGCGCGAACGGCGAAGCCATCCAGGTTGGAACGGTCGAAAAAAGGCACATCGACGTCAGAGAAAACAGGCTGAGCAAGAATTCGACCTAGCGCCTTCGTCAGCGGAATCTGCTCCGTCCCACATCCCTGCGCCGCAATCGTAAAAGCAGCTCGCCATCGGCGTTCGGCTTCGTCACGGTCAATGACGTTGAGAAACTGCTGCTGTTCCGACGCGGACTTTTCCATAGAAGTTTCGACGAGAGCTAGTCTTGGCTGGACGTGTTGTACGTGGCTAGTTGGGATCGTAGAGAAAGAACTCGACCTCGGCCCCGGGCGGGTACCCCTCACTGTCGGCTGGAATCACGGCAAAGCCATCCGCCCGAGAAGTGGAACTCAAAACCGACGCGCCGGCAATTGCGATGGGCTCAACTTCCGCCTGTCCCTCCCCTACCTGGTCGCCACTCCAGCGAACAAGCACGCGGGCGTAGTCTTGTCGACCAACCACCGAGGTCATCTTGCGCGTTAATGTGCCGACATGTTTCGGGTAAGGCCATACAGAGGATCGCCCGGCGAGCTGTCTAATTGCACGCCCGGCGAAAAAGTCATAAGCACAAAGGCACGAGACTGGATTGCCTGGTAGCAGGAATACCAGCCTTGTACCGATCCGTCCCATGCCGGTCGGGCTACTGGGACGCATGGCCACACCGTGAATTGACAATTCGCCGATCTCCGAAAGGATTCGCGGAGCATGGTCTTCCTGCCCGACGCTGGATCCTCCCGAAACCACCACTACGTCCGCAGCCTCGTCTTGCATCGCTCCCTGAATCATCTCGGGAGTATCGGGCGTTATTCCGTCAAACAGTAGCTCTCCGCCATCGCGTTCGATCATCGCCGACAACATAGGGCTGTTTGCGTCGACTGTTTGATTCGCTTCGGGCCGACTTCCTGCTACGCAAAGCTCGTTGCCAGTCACGACAAGACGAACGCGAGGCCGTCGTACCACACCAACTTCCGCAACTCCGATGGAGCTCAGGACACCAAGGTCTTGGGGACGAAGCCGACGACCAGCCGCACCTCATCGAACACAGTCAGTTTTTCACCGTCACGAGTTACTTTCTCAGCCGGCAGGACTGCGTCGGCACCGGGAGGCATGGGAGCACCGGTCATGATGCTGATGCACTGGCCACGTTTCACTTCGCGTTCAAACGACTGTCCGGGCAATACACTGCCGATGACTTCCAATTGCAACGGGTTGTAGGTCGTTGCGCCCAATGAATCCGCCGCGTGCAATGCGTAGCCATCCATCATCGCACGGCGAAACGCCGGCACATCCAGCTGGCTCGTTACGTTAGCGGCGAGAACGCGGCCCACGGAATCCGCGAGGGCAACTTGCTCAGTACGATCCGGTGATTGGGCGTCGGACGTTGCCACAGCATCCACCCAGGCCAGCACGTCTCTCACACTTCGACGGGTTTTGAAGCCACGCATTCGCACATCATCGAACTTTGCGTTCGAGTCAGACGATGATGTTTCACTTCGTGGCTTCATTCGTTGGAACGGTGTTCAAAATAGTTGCACTCGATGACTTGGTCGCCCAGCGTCAGATGATGTCGATCGATTGTACTCCTGACAGCCCGGGGACGTACATGGGCACTCCCCTCGAAGTACCTGTGATCGTCACCCGCTGCCGTGGCTGGTTTACCATGGCTTGCCCACTTCTGGCTTGATTCGTGATATGTTTGCAGTTTCATTCGACGACTTAACAAGGTATGGGCGGAGTCCGCGACTCGGGCTCATCCACATAGAAAGAACGGTATATGCAAATCTGGCCCGCCATCGACCTCCGCGACGGCAAGTGCGTCCGACTTAAGCAAGGCGATTACAACCGCGAAACGATCTTTGATGACGATCCGACACAAGTGGCTCAACGTTGGGTCGACGAGGGAGCCACGTGTTTGCACTTGGTCGACCTTGATGGCGCTCGCGACGGCAAGCTGATCAATGGTGAAGTGATTGGCAAGATCGCAACCGCGAATCCAAAGATCACCATTCAGTTGGGTGGCGGCATTCGTAATGAAGAAGCAATTCAGCGACTACTCGATCTAGGGCTCGACCGCCTGGTGGTTGGAACGCAAGCTCTGAAGAATCCCGCATGGTTCGAGGAAATGGCGGCCAAGTACTCCGGGCATCTAGTGCTTGGCGTCGATGCAAGGAATGGCATGGTGGCTACGGACGGCTGGCTTGAGACCAGTGAAACGTCGGCCGTTGAACTGGCAAAGCAATTCGAGTCGCTTCCTTTGGCTGGCGTCGTTTACACGGACATCGCCAAAGACGGCATGATGGCTGGCCCCAACCTGGAAGCCATGAAGGAAATGCAGACGGCCATCAAGTTGCCGGTCGTTGCCTCCGGCGGTGTCACGACGCCGGCCGATGCACGAGCTCTGGCGGCCGTTCCTATGGATGGCGCTATCATTGGCCGTGCACTGTACGAAGGCACCATCAAGTTGCCCGAACTCTTGGAAGGTTAATGACATGAACAGCAAAGAACCCCAGCCGAACCCAGACGCCGATTCAGACAAGACTACTCCGCCCGCCGGAATGGAAGTAGCAAAGAAGATTGATCAGCGGCAACTGCAACACTTCGTCACAACGATCAAGACGGCCGAAGCACAGGTGGGCGAGAACATCATTCAGGCGCTTCAACATGATGGCACGGTAGCCGTCCTTACCACCGTTGTGGTTGGCCCTGATGGCCAGCAGCGAGTTGTGTCGGCAGCGTTGGATCCGAACATGATGTCTCAAGTCCAAGCGATTTTGACAAAGGCTTCCCAAGAGCGCGAGGAAGAAGAACCCTGCGTGGGCTTCCATTGCCTGATCAAGCCAAAGAAGTAGCCGCAAGAGAAACAGGAACGTGCAAATGTCTTTTCCCCGAACCATCGATCAGATTACCTCGGCGAAGACGAAGACTTTCGTACGACATCTGCGACTTTCGTTTGTCTCCCTCTTGTTCTTGATGATGGCATCGGAGTTGCTGGCCAAGCGTCCGAACGTGGTTCTGATTCTGGCCGACGACTTGGGAATCGAAACGGTAGGCTGCTACGGCGGCGAGTCCTACAAGACTCCGAATCTAGATCAGCTCGCCAGGGAAGGCATGCGGTTCAACCGCGCCTACGCGATGCCTCTGTGCAC
>CAYQMZ010000202.1:0-10682 GCA_964418725.1 uncultured Pirellulaceae bacterium | reverse complement strand
ATAGCACAGGAACTGGACCGATGGGTTAGCAAACTCGACAACACGGACGCTCGATACCGTCACCATCAGATGGAAGCTGTTTGGGTATTCCGTTGCATCGATACGCCACGCCCTGAATTGCTGCGTGAACTCCTTGAGTGCGACGACCACCACGCACGAGCAGCCGCGACACACCAACTCAGGTTTTGGCATGTCTCGATGCCGGATGCGATCGAACTGCTCAGACGTTCGATGAATGATTCGAACGGAATCGTCAGGATGCAGGCAGCAATCTCGGCGAGCTACATCGACTCAGAGGACTCGTTCACGGCGCTACTGGATGTGCTGAAGCATCCTCGTGACGGACACCTGAATTACGCGGTGTCTTGCGCGTTGGGGTCACATACGATGAAGAAGTACTGGGCAAGGAACTCAGACATCGATATCGCCAAACTCCTGCGAAAAGCTCAACACGATCACAGTCTAAGGGAACCCAACGGCAGCGCAGTCGATGCGGAATTCGACAAGCAGAAGGACTTGAAACGAGTCGAAATCAGTTGCCTTCCTGAACGCATGAAGTTCAGCATTGAGGAATTTGCCGTGACCGTTGGCCAGCCGGTGAAGGTTGTCTTCAAGAATCCAGATGCGACAGATCACAACCTGCTGATCGTAAAACCGGGAGCCCGCGCGGAGGTGGGGATGGCCGCCAATGCGATGGCTCGTGATCCCAAGCAGGCGGCGGGGAACTACCATCCGCCCAGCAAAAAGCATCTGATCGTGGAAGCGTCACCCATGATTGGGCCAACTCGTAAATCACGAGTCCACGTGATGCGATTCAATGCGCCCAGCGAACCTGGAATCTATCCGTATGTGTGCACTTTCCCCGGGCACTGGGTCATGATGAAGGGAGTCATGGTTGTGGCTGCGTCGAAGGATCAGATTCCGGAAATGTTGTCATCGGCCAAGCCCAAGATCGTTCGCAAGTGGAAGATGACGGATTTCGGCGATCTTAGCATTAGCGATGATTCGAAAGCGATCATGCGAGGCATGGACGTGTTCGGAAAAGCAAATTGCCATCAGTGCCACACCATGCCAGGACACGAGCATGGATCGGGGCACAGTCACCCAGCGCTAGGGCCCGACCTGAAGAAAGTTCGAGATCGCTTCCGTGGTCGACAGTTGTTGCAGCAATTAATCAAGCCAAGCGAAACGATTCATGCAGATCATCGCACATACAAAGTGTTGACTGACGATGGCGAGGTCGTGACGGGGCTGATTCGTGAAGAAAACAATAAGCAACTGATCATCGTGCCCAATTTGCTGACGCCCGAAGTGACGAAGACCATCGACAAGAACAAGATCGAGTTCAAGACGGAATCCAAAGTCTCTCAGATGCCGGAAGGACTGTTGGATATCCTGCAGGAAACCGAGATCATGGACTTGCTGAGTTATCTTGAATCGCTCGAGTAAGACTGCCGCGAAGCTCCTACGCGCGTCCAGTGTTTTGTGACGAAATGTTCTTGCGCTACGACACGTCGGAGTTGTGAGTTCGTGCGCGCTACACATAACCAGCGGTTCGATGAAGGTGCGGATTCGCACATCGACCAATGCTTAGCATCCCGATCGTTTGCGGCGATTCGCGGAAATTCAGCGCGTTGAAAGGCAGCAACATTTTCGGCATGATCTATGCTCCCCACCATTTGCTACACGTCGCTACTGTGCTTTTCCACTG
Source organism: uncultured Pirellulaceae bacterium (assembly GCA_964418725.1). Classification (GTDB taxonomy): domain Bacteria; phylum Planctomycetota; class Planctomycetia; order Pirellulales; family Pirellulaceae; genus CAYNJG01. Next base: position 8,971 of record CAYQMZ010000202.1, on the reverse strand, counting down.
CTGACGTTGTTGTCCATTCTTGGCTAAATGCCTCCGGAGACTGTGATGAACCTGGCATCTACGATTCGAACTGTCTGCATTCTGACCTTAGCTGCCGTATCGTCTGCGCAAGCCCGGGAATGGACGGACGCAACCGGGCACTACAAATTCAAGGGTGAGCTGATCGCAAGCGGAGAAACGATGATCATCCTGCAACGGGAGAACAAGGACAAAGATCTTGTTGCCATCGACGTCGAGTCACTCAGCAAAGAAGACATCGCCTATCTGGAAAAGTTGGCCGAAAAGAACGCGAACAACCCAGAAATGAGAACCTACACCACGCGCAGTGGCTTGAAGGTTAGAGCTGCCGTCATTAGCTACGTGCAACGCAAAGTCGAAGTCTACCGGCATCGAGGCAAAGTCTATGCAAACGGGTTTCGGTACGAGAACCTTCCCGGCATCTATCGACGAATCCTACCGGAAGTCATCAACCACTTTGAAAATACAAGCCTCGACGAGAAGTCTATTGCCAAGTGGGTCAAGAGCCTCAAGGGTCAGAAGAAAGTCTACGAATGTGATGGAATACTCGTCGAACTTGAGAACGGCGACCACTATGCGATCCCGTTCTTCTTACTGAGCGATGCTGATTTGAAGTCACTTCAACCTGGATTCGAAGAGTGGGCGAAGGAGAAGCTGGACGCCAAGAGTCGAGAAGAATACTCGATGCGTATGCGTGCCAACGCGATGGCCAAGAAAAAACAGAAAGCTAAACAACTGCAATTTGCGAAGATGCACATGCTACTCACAGGCGTCCAACTCGGCTTTACGGACCTTTGGGAAGTAACACTGGTGCCTCCGAACAACCGCGGCATTCCACGACGAGTAATCGTTCCCGGTCGAAACAGCCGCGAGGCCACGACCACCGCCTTGTCGAAGTTTCCCGGGTATCGAGCCGGGCCGGCTCGTGAAGCAACCGATCGCTACTAAGTCCCGCATCATGAAACAATCGTTGTCGAGTCGAAGTCGTTGAGGTGAACAAGTCTTCGAAGACAGTTTCAGATAGCGCATAAAAAAACGCGCGAACAACTTCGCGCGTTTTTGAATGGCTGTGCCAAACGGGTTGCTACCAAGGATTGTAAGTGCGATTCGTTGGGCGTTGTGTAGTCGTACGAGGTGTTTGGATGCGAGGTTGTGTTTGAGTTCGCGTCTGTGGGAAAGTACCTCGGTACTGCACTCGCTGACGCTGCGTTGACTGAACGTTGGTGTTGCGATTCGTGTTGTTGACACCAGGCGAGTAGACAACATTTTCTCGCTCTTCGATTTCGACAGGACCACCATTTCCAGTCACACGACGACGAGTCAGGTTTCCGTGCGGCACGCCATTACTCGTCCAACGAGTTCCTGTGATGTGCCAGCGAGCACCATTCTCCCAACGATACTCGTTGACTCGCTCGAAGGAACCTGGATCAACGTACTGGCGGTTCGGGTCCAAGACGCTTTCTCGGACTTTGTCGCGATTCGTTTGAATGCGAATCTTGCCGCTGAATGGATCGTAGGTGACACCTGTGATTTGTCGGCCGGAATCGTAAATCGGTGGATTGAAATCCTGCCTTGGCAGCGGTGGGTTCGTGTATCGAGGTTGCTGCGGCTGGACAGCTTGCCGAACCACGCTGCCGACAATCTGCCCCAACAGGTCCCCAGCCATTGCCTGTTGGCACATGACTCCAGCGGATACGAGAACGACAGAAAGCAAACGATTGATGTGTTTTGAACTGGACATGAATGGCCCCTCGTAGAAAAGATTTCTTGGTCGATTTCCGACTTCACATCTCACATACGAGCGAACTGACCGCGCGTTACAGGTAGAGCCTATTTTTTCCAAAGAAAACTGAAGATGCTGTGAAAAACGTCTATTTCACGCTGTTTTCGGAGGTTTCCAAGTCGGATTGCAGTTCGATTTTGATGTCGTCCAGCCAGACTTTGCCGGGCGCTTGCGAGACAATCGAAACCAGCATCGACTTGGTTATCTTTTGATGCTCGAAGACGGCGGTGACTTTTTGCCACTCGTACGATCCTTCGGGGACCGTAAGCAGCGGCCGGGTGACTTCGCCGTCAACAACAATTGACACAGCGCCTTTGGATGCGTTTTCCGCCTTGGCCCATACGGTCAATTCATACTTGCAACGTTTGCGCATGAACGGAACGGGAATCAGTTGCCGCGTTGACGCAAAGTCACCTGCCGCACGAGGCGACTGATGCTCAATCAGCAGAGACTGCGTGCCGGCATGCGAAGTCTCCTGCGACGCCTCCGCAACAGAGCGACAGTTACCACGGTTCCACCAGATAGACTTACCCCCGTCATTACCCCAGTGCTTTTCAAGTCCCATCTCGAAGCCACCATTGATCAGCGGCAATTCAAGAATAGCCGAACTTGGCGATGGGAAATCAGTCCACCGACGCATGGAATCCTCATAGGCCAACTTCATTGCATCATGAAGGCCGGCTACGCGAGGCCAGGGAGCATCCGGATGACGATCGATGCCGGATCGCAAAACAGAAACTGCGTCGTCCAATCGATTCAACTCAACAAGTACACGACACTGCCCAAAGTCCGCCACCGTTCGCTGCAGTTCGTTGGACGCGTTGGCTCTTGCCCGTTTCCAGTGCTCCAGTGCGGCTTCATAATCTCGCTTTGATTCAAGTGCATCGGCGTAGTGTCGTCTCGCGAAGAAGTTACTCCCATCCAACTTGATTGCTGCTTGCAGATCTGAAATCGCGTCGTCCCAATTCTTCAATTTCAGCTGAGCGGCCCCTCGCAGCCCCGGCCCCCAACTTTCGCCAGCGAATCTGTCGTTCAGTTCATCGCAAACTGGAATCACCTGTTCGTATTGACGCTTCTCCAAATGTGTCATCGCCAGCAAGCGAAGCATTGCACGTGAGCGACTGTCCTTTTTGTAAAACTCTTTCGCGATGTTGTGCTTGCGACGAATTTCATCTTTGTGGTTTCGAAAGAATGCAATCTGCGAATCGAAGCTGTGGTTGCGACTTAGCTCGAAGTAACGGAGCCAATCACTCGCCGCTCGGTCATACTCCTTGTACTGATAGTTGGCGTCACCGTGGAACATATGAACCACCGCCACATTGGGAGCCAATCGCAGCCCTCGATTCGCGTCGCGAACCGACAACAGTTGCAGGTGCCTGCGGCGTTGCCCCTGAACCACCAAATCCTGGACGCGGTCTCCAACAAACCGAGCTTCGAAGTACAACGACTTAGACCGAACGAGATACGGATAGGGTGATTCCGGTCGAACGGCAATCGCCTGCGAAGCCCGGCTGTAGGCTTCACGGTAGTCACCCGCCGAAAAATTGACGGCCGCAAACGTCGTAAGCAGCAAGTAGTTGGTTGGATCCAAGTCACATGCAACCAAGAAGGCTTCGGTTGCAGAGGCTTCTCCCAATGTGTTGGGAACGTCAATAATCTTCTGCAATAGCTCGCTGCGTGCCAACGCCGTACGGAACAAACCAACGATCATCGCGTCAAAGCTGTTCGAAAACTCCAAGTCACGCTCCGACAGCTCCAACTTTTCTCCGTCGCGGACACCAAGCAGAAACTCCCGAATCCACTCAAGACTGATTGCCTTACGGTAGCCACCTGCGAACTCGACAAAGTCCAACGCCGATTGGGCTTCCGCAATGATGCGGTCATTGCGGTAGAGCTGACCAGTTGTCGCGTAACTGGCGACGGCCGATAGTGGGTTGCGCAATTGCTCCGAGGTCGCGGTAACGATCAACCACTTCGCACGCAGCAAGCTAAGTAGCAGCAGGTCCGAGTAAATCGCTTCACGCAACCGATCAAGCTCCGCCGGCGTCAGATATTCTTCCGGCAAATGGGCCCACCAATCACCGTGTTCAAAGACGCCCAACGCTGCAATATTCTCATTCAGAACTCCGATGCCATACAAATCACGCTCTAGGCCGATGGCTTCCAACCCCGAGTATCTGTTCGACCAATAATTGTTGACAGCCTCGGCGTTTTTCTGCGAGAGCTTCACCATCGCGGCCACATCGGAAAGTGCCGCTTCGCTTTCGGAGGACACTGCTGCTTGCCGGAGCGTACTGACGGCCATTTCGTAGCTGCCACTCTTCATCGCCAGCAATCCAGTCGAATGCAACGATTCGGCGGTGGCTCGAACCTCAGCAATGCGCGTTTGCTTCCGCTGTTGTATTTCAGCATTCCGCTGTTGATCGTGGCTCCAGTAGTACATGCCGACGATGGCCCCAATCGCCAGCAACATTGCCGCAACGCGAGCAGCCACGACCGTGGTACGATTCTGCCGAACCCAACGTCCCAGTTGTTCGACCCAAGATTCGTGATGTGCCACAACGCGCTCGTCCGCCATCCAATTCTCGACATCACGTCGCAAATCACGGACGGACGAATACCTCATATGTCTGCGAGTCGACATGGCCTTCAAGCAGATGGATTCCAGTCCATTGGGAATATCCTTGATCTCGCGGGGGCGAGGAAATTCGCCGCTTTGGATGCGTACTAGAATTTCGCCCGCCGGCGCGTCATGCGGGACAGCACCGGTCAGCAAGTGATAAAGCGTTGAGCCAAGGCAATAAACATCGCTCTGCGGCCCGATGCGATCTACTGCTCCGGCTGCTTGTTCTGGACTCATGTACTGAGGCGTGCCCACGGCGCTGCCAAGCTGTGTGGGCGCCGAACCGCTGCCTGAATCGGGCACAATCAGCGACTCCGACCCGATTGGCCTCTCTTCCGCATCGGCGTACTTTGCCAACCCCCAGTCGACAACAAGGGTCTCGCCATACTTTCCAAGCATGATGTTGGCAGGTTTGATATCCCGGTGAATGATGCCGCGGCTGTGAGCGTACTCAATCGTATTGCAAACATCGACGAAGTGACCGAGCAGCCTTCGCAGATCGAGACTAGCCACGGAGTCCGTTGTCTTGGGGTGGTTCTTATGAAACCTTTCAATCGACTGTTGCAAACTGTCGCCGCGCACGAACCGCATCGCATAGTACGGATGGCCCTCGGCATTCTTTCCCATGGCATACACAGGTACGACGCCGGGATGCTCCAAACGAGCAGTCACCTCAGCTTCGCGAAGAAACCTCTCGCGATACTCAAAACTCTGCAACCAACGCTCGCGGATTTGCTTGATGGCCACGCGTCGAGAGAGTTGACGATCGTGGGCAAGAAACACTTCCCCTAGTCCGCCGCGAGCATGCGACTGGATAATGGAAAACCGATCAGAATCGGAAGTGGCCGCTCCGTCGGACGGATGAGGATTTGGCTGGCGACCTAGTTGGTCTTGCTGAGCTTCTTCTTGAGAATCAACTCGTTCCAACGAGTCTCGCAACTCGTCAAACAAATCGTCCGACAACACATCCCAAGCCTCATCAGCTTCACGGTGTTCATCGACGAAACTTAGGATGCTGTCTAGTTGCTCCTGCGTAATATGCCCTGCGTCTATGAGAATCGCGTCCACATCACGTCCAGAAACCAAAGACTCCTGCAGCGCCGCCCGAATGACATCGTGTTCAATGAGCTCTCTCTCAAGCAACTCTAGAGCGAAGGCGAGCTGGGTTTCGATCGAGCGATGCGTCATGGCTTCTGTCTGCGGCAGGCCGTTGTCAGACGAGTTTGCCGGGCCGCAATGCTAAAACAAGTTTCAAAACCGTATTTTCGACCCGCAAATCGCAAATTGAACGTACGCCGTGGCCGAGTTTCTTCCAAACGGAATCTACAGTGCAAGTAGGCCCGTTGGCCGCCAAGCTGTTTAAATGGCGAATCGAATTGGTGCACAGGGCAGCCAGCGTAATTGGATCATCAGTCGCGACGCTATGATAGTGTGCGTTAGAAAACCCAGATTGCACGTGAGTTCGTGAACGATCATCGACTTAGCCAGATTGAGACCGCATGGTCCATCGTCCGCAGGGCTCACGGAACACAATCCGTGGCCGCGCGGAGTGCCCAAGAGCAGTTGCTCGAGCAATACGGTTCGGCAATCCGACGATACTTGCTGGCTGCGTTGCGAGACCAAACTGCCGCCGACGACGTTTATCAGGATTTTGCCGTTCGGTTCGTCCGCGGTGACTTTCGAAACGCTTCATCCGACAGAGGTCGTTTCCGGAGCTTTCTGAAAACCACTCTTTTTCGCATGGTTGCAGACTTCTACCGGTCTCGAAAGGCACGGCCGGCTGTAGCAATCTCTCCCGACCTGTCCGTTGCCGATAGCGACAACGAAGCACAACGACGCGAGCAAGAGTTTGCCCAAGTCTGGCGTGACGAGATGCTTAAACGTGCTTGGAATGCCTTGGAAGAGGCGGAAGCCCAAAGTGGCAAACCGTGGTTCAGCGTCATGAAACTTCGCGTCGACAATCCCCAAATCGCGTCAAAAGAGCTGGCCGAACAACTGGGGACAAAGTTGGGTAAGAAAGTGACGCCGACAAACCTGCGTGTCCTTCTGCACCGTGCCCGAGACAAATTCTCGCAGTTGCTGGTCGATGCCGTGGCGGACTCTTTGGAGTCTTCAGACCCGGCAGAAATCGAGCAAGAGCTGGCTGAGCTGAAGCTGCTAGTCTACTGCCGCCCAACACTCGATAAGCTACGCGACGACTAATCTGTGATCCCCGCATTGGACAAGCGAGCTCGATTAGATTTCTTCGATTGCTCGCAGGCCATTCAGTAACGCCTTGAACTCGTCCTTACAACAAGGACACTGTTGCATGTGCTTTTCGACAGCACTTAAGGCTTCAGGAATTTCACGAGACGCAAGATGCAACTCTGCGAACTCAGCCATCTTTCCGAAGCATCCATCACAATCAAGCTCGTCTGATTCGACAGAGTCGATCATACCGATTAGCGTGTTGATTTGATCTTTGGTCAAAGACATGACGTTTTCTCCTCAGGCAAATATCGCCGTAACATCTTCAGCGAGTATGCCCGACTTTTTGAAACCTTCTTTTAGCTTCGATCGTGCATCGTGGACAAGTTTATAAACGGCGTTCCGGTTGCTTCCCGTGCGGCTCGCGATTTCTTCGATGGGTAGCCCCTCGAGTAATCCGCGAATCGCAAGTCGCTGTTTGTCGCTCAACACATCATCAATCAAGAGTTGAAGCTTTTCAATGATTGAGCGCCGATCCATGTCGGTACCCACGTTTTCGTCATCTACGACAGCAAGCTCGATCTTTAGGCTGTCCCCTGCGGTAATCCCGTCCAGCGAAATATCCTTGCAGTGTTTGCGACGCAACTCGCTAATCCCAACTCGCGTTGCGATAGTCATCGCCCAAGTAGTAAATCGGCTGCGACCTTCGAACGTATCAAGTGCGTTTAGGATTTTCAGCAGAGCTTCCTGCGCCACATCCTCCGCTTGAAAGCTTCGGCAACCGTAGTGATTATTCAGCGACCGATTCAGCCCACGCAAAATGAGCTGGCGTAGTTCTTCAAGTGCAGCATCTCGATCAGCCGCATCCGTGCTGCTCAAACGCTGTATCCACTGTTTGTCATCCGAGCTGAGCATATTCACGCTGTGCTCTCCTTGGAATTTCGCAGCGACAAGCCGCCGCTATTTGACGAGAGAATTCATATCTTACTCGTTTGACGTCGGTTTGCAGGATACCTTACAAAAGAAACACACGCGGACAACTGAGTCATCCGCGTATGTGGGTTGTCGTGATCGTTCAGTTCAAATGCGGTTCGAGTGCCTCAAGCAAACGCTGCTTGGAAACCACCCCCGTCAATCGCTCCTTCACTTCGCCGTCGCTGACGACGAAGAATGCAGGAATCGATTGAACTCCGAACTTGGCTGCCGCCTCCGTCAATTCGTCGACATTGGCTTTCACCACATTGGCCTTGTCGCCGAGTTCCGTGGCAACTTCGTCGACAACGGGACTCATGGCACGGCAAGGACCGCACCATGGTGCCCAGAAGTCGACCAGAACAGGGCCGGTACTCTCAAGGACTGTTTGGTCAAATTTGGCTGGCGTGATGTTCGTAGCAGACATCGCGTGTTCCTCTCTTTAAGTGTTGTGATGGACTTTGGTTTTCGGATAACGGCTCAAGAAGCAGCATGATGCTTAGCTTCTCGACCTTTGTCTGGGGTCGGATCTTTCACCAAACCGTAGATCTGCCGTCCCTCGTGGTCAGCCGGCAGGTACTCGGTTACGGGTTTGCCGTCGTCTGTTACGAAGAGCAGACAGTGGCAGTACTTGTATTGCTTCATCTCGTCGCACGCACACACCCACCGTCGGCCTCCATCGAGTTCAGCCTGTTTATCCGCGTAGAAGTTGCACGGGCAGAGTGGCCGCCCCACTTCTTCGACGTTCGCGGCGAGCCCCAATACAACGCCATCGGTGACTGCCGAGTCGGGGTGCCCCGTGGTGCCGCTCTTTTCGCGGTACTTCTCAACGTACTTGCGAATCCGAGCCAGCGTTGCCTCATTGGGTGCTGCGGGTTTCATGACTAAATCTCGCGGAAATGGGTGTCATTTGCTTGGACACTATCTAGACGTCGCAACGCCGCGACGTCTTACCCCGCGAAAGCAAATTGGGCTTTTCCCCGAAAAATCAGGTCACAAATGACCTCTCACCGCCTTTAGCCAGCTACTCGTTTCAGATTCGCGCGCGATGAATTGTCGGATCGTCTAAAGAATGAGAGACGATCTATCGAGGAACATGTGGCCCGAAGAGATGTTTGCCCTGACGCGCCGCTTGGATTGCGGCGTTCGAATCTTGAGCGGCTCCCGGATCCCCTTGAGCCTCCATCCAATTTGCGAGTGCGTCTTGAAGTCGTTTTCTGCGTCGGCCCAAGTCGACGTTTTCGATTGCAACCGCTGACAGGTCCTTCAACTCATAAGGATCCTTGGCCGTGTGATAGAACTGCTCAGCAGGTCGGCGAGTGTATCGCTTCACCAGGTTGTAGATTGCGTCGTTACTCCACGCGTCGAACACCCATGTGGCCCAGTAC
>CAYQMZ010000201.1:0-10725 GCA_964418725.1 uncultured Pirellulaceae bacterium | reverse complement strand
GGGGCATCTTTGGCCCGAAGCAACTCAATCATGATCCCGAATGGTTCGAGGAGCGTGGGCTCAAATCCATCAGCATGCTGTCCTACTTGAATGTCGCATTTCATATCACGGGCGATTCGAAGTATCGCGACGTCGCAGCAACCCTGCGGGACAAGCACGGGTACGACATCAATGTAATGTGGCCAAAGTACCAACGAGGTCTCGGTTCGGGGAATCAATCAGACGACGAGATGGCTTTTATGGCCTTCTATAATCTGGTCAAGTACGAGCCTGATGACAAACTGCGGCGTATGTACGTCGCTTCATTCGCGAATTCTTGGCGGCAGGAAGAGCCGGAGATGAACCCGTTCTTCAACTTCTGCTTTGCTGCTGTCTCTTCGAACGTGCGCTACCGTGATATCTGGGGCAGTCACGATCTGTCGCCGTGGCCTAGTTGGCTGCAGGATTCTGTGGAGACACTCAAACGCTTTCCGCTAGATCGCTTCGACTGGCGGCACACCAATGAGCACCGGAAGGATTTGATACGGTTAAGCGATCATGTGGCAGATGTCTTTCAAGGGCGACGTCCTGGGCAGGGTTATCGCGTCAACGGGAAAGTGATTCCGGTGGACGAACGGTACTTTAACCATTGGAATCATAACCCGTGGCAGCTTAACACCGGTGGCTCAGGGCATATGTTTGGCACCGGGGCAGTGTTTACGCTTCCCTACTATATGGGGCTCTACCACGGCTTTATCGCCAAGGATGAACGGTAAACCGATCGATGTATCGAATCTCCTCGACCGAATTGGAATCGTTTGTCGTTGCTGTACTGCGTCAGCTTGGTTGTTCCGGTGATGACTCTAACGCCGCGGCCAGCGTTCTTGTGTGGGCCAGCTTGCGTGGCGTGGACACGCACGGCGTGCGCAATCTCGTTCCGTACTACGTGGAGAAGCTCCGCGACGGGACGATATCTGCGACTGCTGTTCCACATGTGGAAACGGAAACCGTTACCTCTGCTCGGCTGAATGGCAATTCTGGACTTGGTTTAGCCAACGCGACGATGGGAATGCGAACAGCGATCGACAAAGCGGCTTGCAACGGCGTCGGAATGGTTGCGATCCATAACACGCATCACCTAGGTCCCGCTGGCTACTATGCTCAGATGGCAATCAGTGAAGGCATGTTGGGCGTGTGTGTGACGGGACATTTCTTTGGGAAAGGCAATGAGGTCGGAGTCGCGCCAGTCAACGGTAGAACGGCGATGTTCTCTACGAATCCGTTGAGTTTCGCCGCCCCTTGTGGAAAGCTGCCGGACTTTATCTTGGACATGTCTACTGCGGTTGCCACGGTGAATCGAATTGAAATGCTGGGACAAGCTGGTCAAGCGATTCCCGATGGCTGGGCCAAAAACTCTGATGCTCTACCGACAACAGACGCTGAATCCGCTCGGATTCTCTATCCGCTCGGTGGGGCAAAGCTGATGGGCGGTCACAAGGGAATTGGGCTTTCGATGATGGTTTCGATTTTGTCTGGCGTGCTCACCGGTGGCTGGTCGCAATTGGTGGATGCCAAGGAGTACGACCAATGCACGATGGGCCACTTTATGGCTGCGGTGCGCATTGATCAATTCATGCCTGTAGATCAATTCACGGAAGCTATGGCCGCGATGCTAACTGCCGTACAAGCCTGTCCACGGGAAGATCCTGAGCTGGAGATACTGTATCCGGGATATGAAGAGTCCATGACGGCCGAGCGTCGTCGAAACGAGGGTATTCCGATCGACAATCGATTGGCTGTCGAACTGCAGGATCTGGCAGATTCGCTCGCATTAGAGCACCCGCGACTTCGTCGTCGGTCGAGTGAGTAGCATTTACAGCCGAGGCTAGGTAACCCTTAGGCTACGGTTAACCGATCGCATACCTGTCGGATTTCACGGGGCCGAAGGTGGCTGTCGCACCAGTCCACTCGCGTTGGCGATAGCTGCGACAATCGCGCCGACAGCAATCGTGCCAACCAGAATTGATATGGCTTGTATTCCGCCCAACTGCCAGTAGGCTCGAAGTCCAATTGTCAGAAAGATGACGCCTGCCGCGAGATTCGCAATACGCAAGAACGTTGGCATTCGAAATGCGGACGGCAGCTTGCGATCCATCCACGGATTCAGCAGACAAATGAAGCCGCATGATAAGACTCCGGTAAACAGACTGGCGGGAGTCAGCAAGTTGGTGAGTCCCGGTGGTCGGTCCTGTCCGGAATGAAGCTGATACGCGAACGAGACAACCAGGACTAGCATGGCACCTCCGCCACTCCAAAGGATCGCGGATCTTCGTATTCGCGATGTTAATTCCCGACTTGGATTGGCCGAACAAAGCCGCAAGACTTCAGACAGCACCGGCGGCGCAACTTCGAGGGTACCGTACAGTGTTCCCAACATCGTCAAGATGGTTCCCAACACATACAGCGGATACAACCACGAGTGAAGTTGGGTGACGAACTGTGCTTGATGTTCCAGAAAGCCGCCGTCCCCAGGTATTTGGTGCTGTGGAGCCAGAACGATTGCTCCTGACGCAACAAACACGCCGCTAAATATTACGACGATCAGAAAACTCACGGCGCAGTCGATCATCGGGGCACGCAACCATGACCGTGCAGCAGCGAGCAATTTCTCGGATGGGATTTGAGTTGTTTCGTCTGTTGAAGCTAAATCACGCGAGGCTTGTTGATCGGAAGCTAGTCCCCAATGTTTTTGTCGCAAGAAAGACGTATAGGCCAAATAGTCATAACTCGCGCCGCCAATCACTCCGACGTACAGCGAAGCCTCGATCCAAACGGGCGTGGACGCAATCTTTCTCGCCAGCTTGCCCGGATCGTTTGCCAACCAATCGGGATACTGTAGTGGCTGAGGTAGGACTGTTCCCAGAAGCAACTGGATCCAGTCGGGTTTAAGGAGAATCAGCGACACGGATACGGCGACTAGCATTGCCCCAACCAGCAGCAGTTGCACTCTCTCGAGCGTTGAGTAGCCGCCAGCAAGAGCCAGGGCGACAACGCTCACTAGTACGAGTCCGCCCCACAGGTGAATCGTGGCTCCATTCAATAATTGCTTGGTGTTCGTAAGCCCCGCGAGCAGGTCGCCCAGAACACTGGCGTGAAAGCTGACCCAAATGGGAAAGCACAGCACTGCGAAAACGAACATCACGGCAGGTAACCAACCTCGGGGGCCCGGGATTTCCAGCCAGCGTTCGAACGGATGGGCTCCGGTAAGCACCATGTGCCTGGCCGTCGAGTAAACCAGTACCCACTTGAGCAGCGAGATCACGACAAAGAGGAAAAGTACCCGATAGCCAAAGATCGCCCCGCCGCGTGACGAAAAAATTAGCTCCCCTGTTCCGATCGTCAGCGAAGCCATGATGGCGCCGGGGCCAAAGATCGCCAGCCAGCGAATCGGATTGCGAGATCGTAATGATGGTGGCAACGGTGGAACGCGATTCTGATTCATGGTTGCTCTTCCATCGCCGCTTTAACATCTAGCACGAATATCTGGTTCCGCTTTTGCGTGGCCCGCTCATCAGTGGATACCTGCCGGACGTACGCAATCATGCTCCCATCTGGTGAGAAGACACATGCTTCGGGGCGGACTTCTCCAGCACTGCGGTCCGTCAGACGCAAAGTCTCGCCGGAATCAACGAGGGTGACACACACCGATTGGTCCATCACGTGAGCGATCATCGTTCCGTCTGGGCTCCAGCTGAACGCGGAACCAATTGAATGGGGATTGTTCGTCAGTTGCCTGGGCGAACCTCCGTTGGGGGAGATCGTCCAAAGTTGAGCAACACCGTCGTCACTCTTCATCAAGAAGGCAATCTGACTTCCGTTCGGCGAACTGCGTAACCAATGGCGTATGCCTTGAATGCCTGGGTACTTTCGTTCAACAGTGTAGGTTAGTCGGCGCTGTTGCGTTCCTCGCGGTGGTCTTGGGCGAAGTGTTGAGGTCCCCTGCAGTGGTCCGTCGTTGGCAGGGACGGTGACGTCACCTGGAATGTCGACTACAAAGACTTCTGAAATCGTTTCTCCGGAAATCGTGCGAACGTGTCCCTGGAAAGCTAACGCTCGATGCTGTCGGCTTCCATCCGCCTTCATATAGCCATCGCGTCCAATCCAGGCGTCACTAAATGCTCGTTCGATTTCGTCTGAACCTGGTTTCGGAGCATTGTGAGTTCGAGTAACCACAACCGAAAAATGAGATCCGTCGTGGTTTCGCGGATGCGCCTTCGGTGTGCGAACACTGCGGACCGGTACACTCACGCCCACGTTGCGCTGATTCAAGTCGTAATGCTTCGAAGCGTCTGCTTCCGTATCCGCGTCTTCGGCCGCCGAACGCGTTGCGAGGACATGATCTTCATAGGTAAAGCTGACCCATTCTCCGTCGCCGCTGAAGGTATGCACATGGGTTCCACCCCGAAGCGCGCCGGCCGTGAAGGGAGCGACCACGTTGCGAGCGTCCAGATTCGTCGCGTGGCCGGGTTTGTATGGATTCACAAGGACTCCGCGGCGATGGTAGGCGGAATAGGGCCAATCCTGGTTTGGCGTCTCGGGCCCGTGGATGAATACAACCGTTCCGTCGCGAGGGCTAGTTGTGGCCACGCCGCAATTCGCTCCGTTCTGCGACTGAAACAATACTTGCACATCTCCAGTCGACACGTTGATGCGTTCGATTCGCGTACCATCGAATTGATCGCCAGCCGGATCACTGCGAACGTCATAGACCAACCAGCGACTATCGGGTGACCAAGTTGCTGAGTTGGTGAGTATGTGACCGTGTGGGGCAAACGTGAGTTGCTTTTCCAATGTTTCACCACGTAGCGGGAATGCGTTGAGCATCATTGCCAGGATCAAGCTGAATCGCCAAGAAACGACTGCATCATTCAAATTGCAACCAACGAATGCGTTGCTCTCTGTCGGATAGTCGGCAGATTTCGAATGCGAGGGCGAATTGAAACTCATGAGTATTGGGTCGATTTTGATGTGACTCGTAACGGCCGGAGTTGCAATCCTCTAGGAGTAGTGCGTCCTCGATGTGATGCGGAGTTTATACCACGTTGCGGGCTGAGAGGTTGCCGAGGTGTCGGTGAAGATCCCGACGCGAGGCGTGAAGAATTCGATGGAATTGGGGACTTAGCAGAGTTCGCTATCTAACAGCGGTCGCATGTCGTTGCCAGTCTCTTTGGTCGCCGGCGGCTGACGGATCCATGGTATAATCGAGGACCCGAAGCTGACTTCCTTTTCGTTTGTGGCCTGCTGATCCGTGGACAAAGTTTCGAACCGTCGCCAACTCACGCTGCAGAAAAAGCTCCTGTTTTCGACGCTGATCGTTGGTGCGTTTTTTGCGATCGTTGAGCTTGGGCTCTGGGCTGCGGGCACGCCGACGGTTATCGAGCTCGAAGACCCGTTTCGCGGATTCTCTGGTCTGGTCGATGTGTTCGAGTTGAACGGCGATCAGTTTCAAACACGTAAGACCGCACTGAACTCGTTCAACGATCAATCGTTTCTGGCCGAAAAGCCTGCCACGGGTCTGCGGATTTTCTGTATGGGTGGTTCCAGTGCACACGGCTTTCCATGGGGAGCGGAAGCGGCCTTTACCAGCGTGCTCGGCGAGCTGATTTCAGCCAAGCATCAGGAGTTGCAGGTAGAAGCGATCAATGCCAGCGGTGTTTCGTATGCAATGCACCGTCTGAACATAGTGGCCGATGAATTGCTGCACTACGATCCAGATATCTTTGTGATCTACAGTGGGCACAATGAGTTCATCGAGCCAGTGTTCATGGAGGCACTTAAAGGCCGAAACCGCACACTGACCCAGATCGAGTACGTGGCAGCTCACTCACGCATCTATTCCGGGATTCGGAATGCAGTTCAGCGTCCTCCGGAGCCTGCTTCTAAACTTGACAATCTGAGCACAACGGTCGTTCGCGAGCATGGGGTTTTCACAACCGACGAGAAGCGAGAGATCGTTGCCGAGTTTCGTAGCCGTCTGGATCGACTGGTTCGTCGCGCTAAAGCCGCCGGTGTGAAAGTGGTGCTTACTACCGTTCCCTGCAACGAGAGAGATTGGAGTCCTGAATTGTCGGGAAACGTTGCGGCACTCAGCGACGAATCTCGCCAGGCCTGGTCGGCAGCGTTTGGTATGGGCAAGAGCCTGCTGCAGCGAGACGAGTACGAGTTTGCTAATGAACAACTGAAGAATGCCGCAAAGATTGCTCCGCAACACGCCGAAACGCAGTACCTGTTGGGAAAAGCGTTGGATCAGTTGGGGCAGTGGGACGCAGCCCGAACGGCGTATCGAAACGCGGTTGATGCCGACAACTCGCCCATTCGTCGATTGTCCGGTATCAACGACGCCGTTCGTGAAGTCGCGGATCAACATAACTGCCTGTTGGTCGATATCGACAAAGTCTTCGAAGAAAAGAGTGAGCATGGCCTGGTTGGTTTCAATCTGATTAAGGACTACGTGCACCCGACGCGAAAAGGGCATGAGTTGATCGCCTGGCATATCTGGGATGCCATCGAACGCGCGGGCTGGTTGGGCACTACCTCGTCGGCGGAAAAGGATGTGTTCGAGCAGGTGGTTGCTAACCGTCCAGAAGTGACCAACACCAGCAATGCTGTATGGTTCTTCAATCAAGGCGTACTTCTTCAGAAGCAGGGAGCGATCGAAGAAGCTATCGCAAACTATCGTGATGCGATCCGAATCCAATCGAATTATGTTGCTGCGATGTGCAACCTTGGGGAGTTGCTTGTTACTGTTGGTCGCCCCGACGAATCCGCTCGCGTGATGGAGCGGGCCGTTGCGCTGAACCCCAACGAGCCAGGCGTTCACAACAATCTTGCAGGTGCACTTCAGCAATTGGGTAGATTCGAAGACGCAATCAAGCACTACAAGTTAGAGTTGGCACAGAATGGGCCGGATCAGGCAAGTGTGCATCGCAATCTGGGGCTATCGCTACAAAGTTTGGGAAGACTATCTGAAGCGGGGCAGCACTATGAACTGGCGATTCAAATAGAACCGGACAATGCTGTGGCGCACACGTACTGGGGCAGTCTCTTGCTGCAACAAAAGAAGCAGGACGAGGCGCAAACACACTTTGCGCAGGCCGTTCAGTTGGACCCTGACAACGCCGAAAACTATAGCAACCTCGGGGTAGTGCTGATGCGAGCCCGCAAGTACGAAGACGCGATCGCGAACTATCGTCGAGCCATTCAGATACGTCCGGATTATGCGGTGGCCTATAAAAATCTGGGGCTTGCCTTTGCCCAAAGTGGGAACATCCGTGAGGCTGCGGTGCAGTTTCAGAAGGCGCTAGACCTACAACCGAATCTGCCCGGGTTACGTGACAATCTTCAACGCGCCCAGATGCTCTTGCAACAACAGTCTCGTCCGTGACACTCAAACCATGAATCAGATGCCGGCAATCATTGCATTTGTACTCGCAGGCGTGCTTTTGCCGCTTGCGATTCAATGCCGTCGCTTATGGCCAAGGTTAAGTGCTTTGGTCTTTGCTGTCTGGTTAGCGCTGCCGATTGGTACGGCCTATTTGGCCAATGCGTGGGAGAGTTCTCGTGTCGTAGTATCGGAAACAGCTGTGCAAGATCGACCGCGAGAAATCCCGCGGGACGGTTACGTTCAGTCCGTCAATTGTCGAGCCTGCCATCCTGACCAATATTCTAGTTGGCACGACTCGTACCACCGGACAATGACGCAGCTTGCGAATCCCGTATCGGTGCTGGGCGACTTCAACGATACAGACCTGCAAATCGGTGGTCGCAACTACCATCTTTCGCGTGACGGGGAAAAGTACTTTGTCGATGTCTCCGATCAGGTTTCGTCGGACGGCACGGGCAACGCCCCGCGGTCACATCGCGGAGAGATCGTGATGACGACTGGCTCGCATCATATGCAGGCCTATTGGTACACGTCAGGGCAAGGTCGGCTGACCGTGCAGTTACCGTTTGTTTGGTTGGTTCCTGAACAGGCTTGGCTTGCCGAGTCGCATTCGTTTTTGAAGCCCGACGAGCGGCACGGCAACGACAAAATGTCGAACTGGAATACGACATGCATCAACTGCCACACTACCCACGGCTGTCAGGGCGGCGTGCAGGTTACGGACAAGATCGACACGCAGGCGGCAGAGTTTGGGATCGCGTGCGAGTCCTGTCACGGTCCGGCGGAAGAACACGTCGCTGTTAATCGAAGTCCTTTGCAGCGATATCAGAATCATTTCTCCGACGGGCAAGATCCAACGATCAAGAATCCAGCGAACATGGATCACCGACAAGCGTCGGAGGTATGCGGCTCGTGTCACGCGGGAGCCAGATTGTTTGCGTCGGCCGATATCGCTCGCGAGGCAAAGACCAATGGTCGGATCTACCGTCCTGGCGGGGAACTTGCGGACGAGCGATTGATTTTACAGCCGCGTGATGGGAAGACGCTGCAGAATCCACTTGTGCGTTCGGTGCTTCGTAGCCAGCCGCAGTTGCTGCAGGGGAGATTTTGGAGCGACGGCCTGGCCCGTGTGTCCGGAACTGAATACAACGCAATGGTGGATTCACCCTGTTACACGGAAGGCGAGATGTCTTGCTTGTCTTGCCATGCGATGCATAGTTCGGGTGGTGATTCTCGGCCGACTCATGAGTGGACGGACGATCAGCTGAAGGTCGGCATGCGAGGCAACGAAGCTTGCACGCAGTGTCACGCGGAACTGGATTCTGAAGAGGCGTTGTCCGCTCACTCGCGACATGACGCCGGTAGTTCCGGTAGCTTGTGCTACAACTGCCACATGCCCTACACGACCTTCGGGCTGCTGAAGGCGATTCGCAGCCACACGGTGACGTCGCCCAACGCATTGGAAAGTTTGATGATTGGTCGGCCCAACGCCTGCAACCAATGTCACATGGACAAGCCTTTGTCGTGGACGGCCGACCAATTGGATGAATGGTTTGGTATCGAGTCGCCGTCCATCCCTTCCGAGCAAAAGGACGTGGCTGCGACAGTGCAGTGGACGCTTACCGGTGACGCGGGCCAACGAGCCTTGATGGCTTGGAATCTTGGCTGGTCGACTGCACATGATGTGGCCGGCAACGATTGGCAGGCACCGTTCTTGGCTCATCTGTTGGTGGATCCGTATCCCGCGGTTCGCGTGGTGGCGAATCGTTCACTCAGACGGTTGCCAAACTTTGCAGACTTTCAGTACGACCTAATGGGATCGGCAACGGACCGAGAAAAAGCTCGTCAGGGGGCGCTTGCGATCTGGCAGGCCAACCAGTCATCTCGTCAAGGAACCGCCAAGCCCCATGTCTTGATCAATGCAGACGGATCGCTCGACAAAACGCGTTTTGATCGCTTGTCTGCGAAACGCAACAACCGCTTCATTTCGCTGGAAGAATAGCCGCAAGTACGCGTTCGTAGTGACCGAATAGCTCAAGCCTCAAATAGTAGACCATCCACGAAAAAATGGCAGCCAAACGCAAAACGAAGACAGCCGACTCGACATCAACGGTGTCAGAAACTGAAGTTAAGTCAACGGTTTCCGGCGGCGACAGAAATACGCTGGCTGAGTTTCACTTGAGTCTAGGTTGGTGGCTTCTGTTGCTTTTTGTTGTGATGGGCGTTTTTCTTGAATCGCTGCATGGCTTTAAAGTTGCCTGGTATCTAAACGTCGGTCAGGAGTCACGTCGTTTGCTTTGGCGACTAGCACATGCGCACGGCACGTTCCTGGCGTTGATCAACATCGGTTTCGCCGCGACCGTGTTCATTCGCAACAACCACCAGAACCGTCGCATCCTTTTTGCCTCCCGTTGTTTGCTGGCGGCGAGTTTCCTGGTCCCTGGGGGCTTCTTCCTGGGGGGGACGACTTTCTACGCAAACGATCCGGGCGTTGGCATCATTCTGCTGCCAATCGGCGCACTTCTGCTTATTCTTTCACTGTTGTTGGTGGCGACAGCAAAGCGAGCTTGCTAGGTTTGCGGTTTTCACGAACCAAACCTAGCGGTTAGCAAATGAGAACCTTCGTCGCTGCAATCCTCTTGCTACTGGCGACACAACTTGTCGCTCACGAAACGCCCAACGTTATCCTAATCTTGGCGGACGACATGGGGTTGGATTCGGTTTCCGCCTTCAATTCTCGCTTGGGAATGAAGACACCGGCGATTGATCGCCTAGCGAGCGAAGGCATGTCGTTCACCGACGCTCATTCACCATCGTCGGTATGCTCGCCGACGCGATACGCCGTGTTGACGGGGCGCTACAGTTGGCGATCTCGGCTGAAGCGTGGCATCGTGGGGAAATGGGAGCGTCCTCTCTTTCAAGATGAGAGGTTAACGCTGCCCGAGATGTTTCGAGCACGTGGCTACCGCACACAGTGTATTGGCAAATGGCACCTGGGCTGGCACTGGCCGAATCGCGACGGTGGTTTCACGGAGCAGTTGACGCAAATCGATTTTTCGAAGGCGATCAAGGGTGGGCCGTGCGACCACGGATTCGACACGTACTTTGGCGACGATGTTCCCAACTGGCCACCGTACGCGTGGCGGCAGGACGATCGCCTGTTGGGGACGATCGACGCGACCATGAAGCAAGGTGCCATGGTAGGTGTCTCCGCTGGGCCCGCGGTGGATGATTGGGATTTTCGTGCAGTGCTTAAGGAGTACACCGAACGCTGGTGCCAGTACATTCGCGACCAGAAGAGT
>CAYQMZ010000200.1:1822-10727 GCA_964418725.1 uncultured Pirellulaceae bacterium | reverse complement strand
AGTCGTTGCCAAGTAGGCTTCTTTCGCGACATCGATGCCGGCGGAATTTGCCGATTCCTGTCTTCTGTTTGCGGTAGGCCGAGGTGATGTTGGCCGTTGATCAGGACCCACATCGAGAGTACCTGTTGAAGAACTCAACGTCGTGTTGCTAACCGCCGATTCCGGTGTGTAGCGAATTCGCTCGCCATAGGTTGCGTAGCTGATTGAGATGGGACCAGATGAAGAGCGTTTGCCAGTCTTGAAGGCAACCATTGCGTCGCCAGCGACTGCGTCGATTGCAGGGATCGGCATTCCATCGCCATTCAAGACTGGCATCCAGCGACCGTCGACTGCCATCTGCAGACACTTCTGATTGCTAATGCTCTGGCTACCTGACACGAAAATGGTTCCGTCGTGAGCGACGACAGCCACGTTGCCTTGCCCGAGCTTTCCGTTGTTTGTTTGCTCGCTGACGTTTTCTCCTGAATTAGAAAGTGGAGCGGTCGTCTTGAAGTATTCCGACACAACGAAGGTGGCTCGAGGATCACGAGTGGGCCAGGTTACCGCGTGGCCATTGGTCGCCACTGTGGTGCCCCAACTGCCGCCATGTTTTGCATAGTCGGGAGTAATCACGTCGCCAGACTCGAGATCGAGGACCCGAATGCTGGGGAACCCTGCGGCGTCTTGATAGACGACATAGCGGTCCAGCAACGCCATATCCATTTCGCCAAAGGAATCGTAGCCAGATAGATCGAAAGCCTTGAGCGTCGCATTGGGCGCGATCTTGGCGACGTAGATGGCTTGTTTGCGTTTGCTTCCAACAGCAACGTAGCCGCGTTTGGCACTGACGGCGATACTGCTTACATCGCTGACCTTCAATGCACCTCGCAGTGAAATGACGCTTGGCTCGTCTCCGCTAAGATCTATGACTTTGATCACGGCGCGGTCGCGGACTTTGGCCGGTTCATTCACCGTCGCAACCAAGTAGCCGTCAGCGTCGACCAGTCGAGGTCCGTACAGTGCGGCCTTTTGATATCGCATGTGGATGTCCGAGTCTTCAATCGCCTCCGTTCGTCCCGAAACTGTGTCATGCACGAAGAGATTTGCACGCGTAGCCAGGACGATTAGTTTTCCGCATACATGAAATAGGTCGCCGCGGTATTTTTGGCCGTTGGGAATGCTCTGTTGCTTGTCCTCGCCGACACGAAAATAAGCGACGCCTTGTCTCCCGGTTGCGAAGGCAACGATGCCGTCGCCGGCAGCAATCGGCGTGTCCCGTCGTGTGATGATGTCCGTGTGGACGACTTGAAACGGTCGATTCGGATCGGCGTCGGGTATGACTTCCCAGCGATCGGTTTGAATCCGGGGCGAACTGATACTGCTCTTGCTGGCTGAGGTCGAGGAAGTAGTCTCCGCTCGAGAACGGGACAGAAAGTAAATCGGGTCTGCACTATCAAGCCCGCTATTCCGGCGTGGGACCAGCCACGACGTAGTTGGCTTTTGGGAAAGTGACTGGCGTTTATGCGGCTTCACTTTGCCGTCGCGTAACTCAATCGGATAGTGGCCATACAGTTCGCCGGCCAGCTTGACCGTAATGCGATAGTCGCCATCGTTGCTGACTAGGTCGTTGAGCGTGAATTTGCGACCACCTTGTTCCGGCGGAAACGAGAACGCGAACTCCTTAAGGCTCCACTCTGACCACGCAACGCCACCCGGGTTGGCCGTGGCGATCACCTGGCCATCGTGAATCAGCTCAACGGCGGCCTTCATATTGTTGTCGGGCGATGCGGTGGCCTGCCGTGCAAAAAAATTGAATGTTAGTGGAGTTGTTGATTTTCCGCTGACGATGTGCAGGAACGCCAGCTCATTCCACGGTCCATCGACGAAATAGTGGCTGGACGGAGCAAACGGATCGTCGCCCTTTTGTACATCGACCGTGAAGTCAAACGATGTGATAGGACGGCCGTTCACCAAGTAAGTGATCACATAGTCACCAGCTTCCTTGAATTGAAAGTGGGTTGCGCCGCTTACCTGCACATTGGACCAGACCTTACCAAGTGCACGGACACGTACGGAATGCTTTGCAAGCGGTTTCTTGCTTCCTTTCCGTGAGATTTGTACCGACATACGACTGTTGGGCGGTACAAATGCGGCATTGGCTCCCGTTCGCGCGTTGAGGTCCAACGCTCCCGTCTTGTGGTTGACCTTGAAGGCTTCCAACAGTGACGTCATTTCAATGGCCGGTGGCGGAGCAGCAAGGAGCTGGGAAGCGACGACGAGCAGGGCGGCGAGAGTTATCTTGGCAGAATATTTCTTCATCGTGACGGTCCAGTTTGGGCTTTGCCGTTGCGGGTTAGTTCGCTGGTACAGCCGAGCCCATGGTCTCGATGGCCAAAGAAAAGATTGCAGGTGGCCGATTTTTTGAAAACGCTTACTGCAGAGGCCGGTCGTCTGGAAGTGAAATCTCGAACGCAAACGTCAATCGCGTTTTCAAGCTGCGAATCGCGATGTTAAACTGCGAGCGTCAGTAAAAGCTCCACAGTCCCCTTCGAAGGCTAAGACATTGACCGATCAGGAAGATTCCGTTGAGCTGCTCGCCCGTTGGAAAGAGGGTGACGAATCTGCTGCTGCCAAGCTGTTTGATCGGTATGTTGGTCGACTTGTTGGACTGGCGCGTTCGCGGTTATCAGAGCGGATGCAGCGGCGTGTTGAACCCGAAGACGTTGTGCAGTCAGCGTATCGGAGCTTCTTTCGAAAAGCTGGAGAAGACCGATATACGCTAGAGAAATCTGGCGACCTTTGGAAACTGATGGCGGCCATTACGGTGTCGAAAGTCCGGGGCCAGGTGGAATTCCACACAGCTCAAAAACGCGGCGTCTATTCAGAAGAGAGCGTCGGGGGTGGCAGTACCTTCCAAGTGAATCCGATGGCTGTTGCAGAAGATCCGACGCCGGACGATGCGGCTCAGGTCGTCGAAGAGCTGCAAAATGTGATGGAAAAACTGGACCCACTCCAGCGTCAGATCCTAGAGCTCGCTTTGCAGAACTACGAAGTGGATGAGATCACCGCCAAGGTGGAACGCTCGGCGCGGACGGTCCGGCGTGCTCTCCAGCAGGTCCGACAGATGTTGGAAGGAAAGCTGTTGGACTCGATCGGCTGACCGCTAATTCTAGACTTTATCGGCTGACATCCATTCGCAAACATTCAGCTGCTTCATGCAGTTGGCAAAGTCCTAACGTGACTGTCCAAGTCGCGTTGGTTGGCCTCGTAATCCTGTTGGCCCGTATTGCTGTCAAATTCGGCATGCCACAGCTCGCCTAATCGGCACAAGCTGAGTTTTGTTGCGAATTCGGTTCGCAGCTATTTCCACGTAATCTATGGTTTCGCAATCAGGTTTTGATTCCACGGCCAGGTGGACAGACCAGTTTACCTGTGTGCTCATATTTAAGTGGTAATGGAAGATGGCAGCAAAGCAGAATCGTAAGCGGCTATATGTTGACAAGAAGGTTCAAGGTTCACTCCTTCGGCAGTTAGTATTCCATTGGGTTCTGGCTTGCTTCTTGATCTTCCTATACTTGGTCACCATGGAAACGCTTCGAAGTGGATTCGAAGTCGGTTTCTACGACAACATCACGGCTGTTCGAAAAGAGCATGGAATGCTGTTCCTAATCATGTTGGTCATTTCCCCCGTGTTCATTTACGACTCGGTGAAGCTGAGCAACCGATTTGTGGGACCAATGATTTCGTTCCGTGCCGCGTTGAACAAGTTGTCCAATGGCGAAGATCCCGGCGAAATTCGATTCCGTCAGAATGACTTTTGGAAAGAGCTAACCAACGATTTCAATAAGATCTCAGGAGAGCTGAATCAGTTACGCGGTAACGCTGACGATTCACCTTCAAGCGACGAGCCGGAAGCCACCGTTTCCGCCTAGTCGCCAGCCGACACACAATCAAGCTGTAGGCATTCCAGTCTTGCTCGCTGTATGATGCGAGCAAGACTTTTTTCGTCCAACGCAGGAAGCATGGATAGATATGGAAGCCAACTACACAACCGAGCGGTATGACCAAGGTAACGTAACGGTCACCTTAGAGATGCCGCCCATCAGTTTCGTCTCCATCGAGCCGAACAAAGTCCCGACGGGATTCCACCGTGCTGATCTGGCGATCCAGGTCCGCACCTTTCAACTGAACGAGGATTGGTTTGTCGAGCTGGGCGGCGTCCGGTACGCCCCCGAGCTGAATGGCCAAATCAAGATCCCTGATCAGATCAACGGCAAGTCCGTCGAGTTCGATGGTGCTTCCGTTCCGTGCCCACGGACCATCAGTTGGTTGACGCAAGGGATCCTGGCCCCGATGGGCGTCATGTTCACGCCATCTATCGTCCATGATTTTCTGTTTCAGACGGGCTATCTGCTTGTGAAGCAAGAGTCTGGCGAATTCAAGCCTGTCGAGGTTGAGCGTCACATTGCTGATCGCCTATTCCGCGACATGATCCAGTCCGTAAACCGAATCTGGGCAGTCCATTGGCTCGCGTGGTTGGCGGTTCGACTCGGCTGGGTTTTAGGAGTTCGCTACAACGGCAAGCTGTTTGGTGGGCGCCCTCCGATTGTCGAAGGCCTGTTCGGTGGCATTGCACTTTGGGCGGGATCTTGCGTCTTCTACCGTATTGGCCAGCGAGTCTTAGAAAGACTGGCCGACAACAGCTGGGCACAGTACCTAGTCGCTGGTGCGTTACCGTTTGTCGTCGCATTGCTGCTCATACCTGCCTTCGTTTGGGGCACCATCAAACTTGGGCTTCTGCTGTATCGACTTCTACCCAGCGCAATGGAAGGAAGCTCGGCGGACCGATAAGCTTCGATGCGAAGCCGTTGCTAGTCGACTCCGCATGTTAGCTACGCTGTCTACTCTGGAATGTAGTTCAACGTGTAGTAGGCAACCGGGTGCAATACTGGGTGCTTTCGTTTTACTGAACGCAGGCCGTCCGTATGCAATTCGTGCACGTGGCCTTCGCGGAGGCCATCGATCACGAGTTGTACCGACAGACCGTCATCCGCAACGGTGATGTTTGTTATTTTCGGAGTCGAGTGATCGACTTCGGGGCTGCCGTAGCTGGATTGATAGATGTACGTGTACGTTTCGATCTTGTACGAGCTTGGATCAGTGGCGGACGCTTCGTCCACGGGTTCGGTGAACGTGAGCTCGAAGCCGTCCTTCTTTGCTCTCATCTCGTGGATCTCGAAGGGCGTTCTGCCTGTCCAATCGAGTCGTTCGAGTGCGTAAGGTTTCCGTCCGGTCGATCCCCAACCGCGATTGGTGCTGCCGACGAAGAGCTTTCCATTCTCGGAGAATTTCAGTGCGAGTGATCCGCTGCCGAATCCTTTCTTGAATGGGAAGCACGCGCCTTGATAGTGACCTTGTACCTTTTCCAAAAAGACACGCATGACTGTGCTTTGCGTTTGGTCCCCCACGAACAGTTGATTTTTGAACGGGCCAAAGTTTCCTTTTGTCAGGTCGCATGCGATGCCGCTGGCTGACTGTCCCATCTTCTTGTAGGGAAACAGGATGGCAGTTGGTTCCAATTCGACCAGCGTCTTGGCTTCGTCCATGATGCGACTGCCGCTCTTAGGCTCCGGTGGTTGCTCGCCAATCTCATCGGTGAGCGAGTAAAACTTGTTGCCAGACGGATTGCCTTGAAAGGAACCGGGACGCAACCATTTCAGTCCACATGTGCCGTTCCAAGGACCTTGGTTATCCGTGTAGAAAACGTCGCCGACGTGATTCATGCCGATGCCACCTGGGCTGCGAATGCCACTACACGTTGGCCGCATTTTGCCATCCGCGCCGAGACGAAGGCACCAACCCCGATACGGACTTTCATCGGCCGCAACGAACGAGCCCGTCAGGCATAGGACAATCCACATGTCGCCATTGCGATCGAATTTACTTCCAAACGCGTACTCGTGGTAATCGCCGTTGATTCCCCAGTCGTCGGAGATGGTTTCGAATAGATCAGCGCGCCCGTCTTGATCGTCGTCGCTCAGTCGAGTCACCTCGCAGCGTTGAGTGGCGTATATCTTTCCATCCAGTGCGGAGAGTCCTAAGACTTCGTGCAGTCCGCCGGCGAATTTCTTGAACTTCGCATTGGGCAGATCATCTCCCATCGCTCCGTCGATCGAGTAAATATCCCCGCGGCGGGAACTGGCATACAGCTTGTCGCCAAGAATTTCTAAGGCTCCGACTTCAAGGTATGCATCCTTGGGAATTGGCACCTCTTGAATGGTGTAGTAATCCTCTTCCGTGGGGACGTCCTGAGCCAAGACGAAACTCGTCGCACCAATCAAGGCAATTTGCAGGCAGTAAAAGAAGAAACGGTTCATGGTTATTCCTTCGTCCGTATCTGGTTCAAACGGATTGCGATTTAGTCCGGTAGTTACCAGATGTACTCAAGTTCAATATTCGTAGATGTGTCCGAGATGGGAATCAGCAGCTCTTGTTTGCCGCCGGATTCTCGGATCTTGACTGATAGGTCTTTGGCGTTGTTGATTCGGAGTTCCAGCCCGTCGCCAATCGAGAACAGCTCGGCGTCTTGACTGATCGATCCGGCTGCCAAGCGGAGATAGGTGTTGGTCTTCGGCGAGCCTGAGATCTTCAACGTCCGCTTCAGTGTCACGCTGGTGTTCGTTTCGACAGGATTGGGCGTGTCTTCTATGCTCAGACCATCGATTTCGTAGAGGAACGTCGGACGCTGATCGTCAGTTAATCGATAGCCGCGGAACTTGTGTCCCATGGCTCGTGCAATGAACTTTGGACCCGGTCCTTGCTTAGCTTCTAACGCAGGCCAATCGGCTGCCGAACTAGCAAGCGCTGCGATGGAAATTCCGTCCACCAAGCTCTTCACGTTTTGCCCCGCGGGCGGTTGGTAGCCCTGACCTCGACCGTTCCAATGACGAGAAGCGTCGATGAATGCTCCCTGCCAGATCAAAGCCAGACGCAGGTCATTGGCGTCGAAGGCCAAGTGAATGCCCTCGGGATAGCCGACGCCAATAGCGCGTGAACCGGCCCCTTGAATGAAGTTGCGGTAAACGATCGCCTCTTCGGTAGGAATCAATTCCTTACTGCTCGAGGATAAGCCAAGTGGTGTTTTGGCACGTACACCGTCTTGCAGGTATCGCCATACAGCAGCGATCTGTTTGTCGGAGTCTCCGTCCAAAAGATCAGGAAGAAAGCTGGGCCCGCTTGGCGGCCAAGCCGACGGCATACGTGTGCCGCGGCGATACGCTTGAGGATTCTTGACGTAGTCGCGGAACCAGTCTTCACGCAAGCGTTTGTGCATGATCGTCATGTCGATCGATTGGACGCCCGTTGCCTTGTAGCGACCGAAGGTATGGCACTTGATGCACGAGAAGCCTTTTGCTCCGACCATTCGGTGACCGGCCTTTTTCGCAGCCAGCGTATCGACATCTAGCTTTTCGAGTGGCTTGAGTTGGTCCAACTCCTCGAGTTTCTCGCCAAGATGCCCTACGTTCGCCGTGCCGAATTTTGGCATGCGAGTGAGCATATAAGGACGATCTTTAGCCCCCTTGGCCAAGATGTTGTCCAGCCAAGCACGCGTCAGTTTGCCGCCGACGCCATCGAGGTGCGGCGGAATCGCGCCTTCCATCCCCATCTCTTGCTGGGTCGTTTTGAAGTACGCCGTTCGATCCACGTCGACGCCGCCCAGGCCATCCCGGGCGTGGCAGGCGACACAATTGAATTGCAGCATCGTATGCTGCACGTGACGTTTTGCAGTCAGTTTCTTGACACCCGACTTGGCTGTGTTGCGTAAAGCCTCTTTCTGCGCGTCGCTCAAGCTGTACTTCACACCCGCGGTTGGCGAATCTGCGAGGCAGCCTTTGCTTGCGTCTAGTTTTGCAAGTGCGGGAGCGGACAATTCAGATTTGATCTGTGCGCCAGTCTCGTGGCACGCGGCGCAGCCGAGCGAGGCAAACAGTTGCTTGCCCTTGGACGCCAAACCAGAGTCGACATCGAATGCGAGGTCTTCCAGCGGAGTTTCTGGGGCGGCCGCTACCATGACTTCATCGAGTCGTTGTCGAGTGATGCCTTCGCCGGAAAATGTGACTTCCAGTTCTTCGCCACCGTCGCGTTCGAAGAATTCCAGTACGACCGCATGACGTCCGGCGCTCAATTCGACGCTGCCTTTCTTGCGAGCCATGCCGTGAACGCCGTCATTGTCCACGACCACCTTACCGTCAATCTTGAGTCGTGAACCATCGTCGCTGCCGAGAATGAATTCGTATTTTCCCGCTTTCGCGATTTCGAGTTGACCAGAGTATCTCAACGCAAAGCGATCTCCGCTGCCGTGTTTGGCTACGTCGAATGCCGTGGCAACGCCTGTCTTCGAAGGTTCTAAATCGTCGAAGTTCGGAAGTCGACTGAGTTCAACCTTGTAGTGCTCAAAAGCGATTCCGGCTTTCTCGGGAACGTTCGGCAAGAAGTAGGAGGCTAGATCAGAAGCCTCGTTCGCCGACAAGTTCAGACTCGGCATGCGACCGGACTGCCGAACGTGCAGAGGATCAATCAGGAATTTCGAGAGCGTAGCCAACGTGTATTTGCTGGCTAAGTCCCCTAGCGGCACCGAACCACTCAACGTTTCATCATCTTCTGCATCGCGTGGGTTGTGGCAACCAACGCAACCGACCGAGTGGAATAGCTTTTCGCCGCGTTCGCGTGCACCGAATCTTGCGTATTGCTGTTTGGGTTCGCCAGGACCGATCGAGTACAGATAGTGCACGAGTGCCTCGACGTTTGCGTCGCGCTCATCGTTTGGCAATGCATGAAGCAAACTCGGCATCGTTGTACCGGGCTTCGTCGCCGCGGGATCGGCGATGAACTTTCGCAAATAGCTGGCTTTCACTCGACCGGAAAC
>CAYQMZ010000200.1:0-1812 GCA_964418725.1 uncultured Pirellulaceae bacterium | reverse complement strand
TGGCGGAGTGGCCGTATCCGCAGCGTGACGCGCTACACAGTTGAGTTCTTCAACCAACAATCGGCCGGCATGGTGATTCTTGATCCGCTTCTTATTCTGCAAGCGATCGTAGCTGGCAACGACGGGCTCGGCATACGCCGACACGTTGGTATACAGCGAGACAAGTAGCAGCAATAGAATGCTGCGACAGGGCATTTCGTTCAAGGCACCGAACTCCGGTGAAGGTAGGCAGGGGAGGCGGGATGCTATGACGCTTGGTCACAGCATGGCTGGCCATTTCGTGGCTTCGCACTATTGTAGGTGCTGACAGAAACTCGGTGAATGGCTAATGCCGTTGTTAACAAGCCTGAATGGATGTCGCGGACAGGTTCGTTAACCAACGAATCGATTTTGCGGTGCATCGGCATTACTGGGACCTTCCGTAAATTCAATTAGTTGAAAGATCTCGTTATGATTCGTGTGGTCTTTTTGGGCTTGGTGTTCTTGATTTGTTCCATCCAATCGAGTGTTGGGGCCGATCAGCAAAACAGGCTGAGCGATTACGAACAGCGAAGTGGCTGGCAACTGTTGTTCGATGGCGAATCGACAAAGGGATGGCGCAACTATCAATCTGATACGGTGTCACCAAAGTGGACTGTCACCGATGGTGTGCTCGCGACGTCAAAAGGTGGCGGCGATCTGATTTCAAAGGAGCAGTACGACAACTTTGAGATCTCGCTCGACTACCGAATCTCACCCGGTGGGAACAGTGGACTGCTGTTTCATGTCACGGAGGACGGAAAGAAGCCTTGGCACTCAGGACCTGAAGTTCAGATTCTTGATAACGCTAAGCACAAGGCAAAAGAAAAATCGGGTTGGTTGTATCAACTGAAGAAACCGGCTGTCCCTGGATGGTCGATTCAGGCTCGCAAATCCGTGGGCCTAGACGCGCCGGAGAGTGTCGATGCGACGCGCCCGGCCGGCGAGTGGAATCAGATCTATCTGCGCGTTTGTGAGGCTCAATGCGAAGTCGTTCTTAACGGCGTGATGTACTATCGATTTCGGAAGGGTGATCAGTCTTGGGACAAAGCCGTTGCGGCCAGCAAGTTTGCGAAGTTCCCGAAGTTCGGTAAGGCAAAGCGTGGGCACATCTGTCTTCAAGAGCACGGGAATGACGTCGCATTTCGCAACATCAAAGTACGGGAGCTTACGCATGGCGGTGAAACGAGACAGTGGCCAATTGACGGCAAGTTGCCGCTGGTTGGAAAAGTCGCATTCCCCGATCTCGAGTGGGACGGCTGGGAGCCTGTCGACGATTCGGGACGCAACCGCCCGCTTCGTTTCGTAGAGCTGACGCACGCTGGCGACGATCGACTGTTCGCTGTGGCGCAGAAGGGACAGATCTTTGGATTCAAGAACGATCCGAACGTACGAGAGTCCGTTCTCTTCTTGGACATTTCAGACAAGGTCTCTTGGTATCGTGAAAAAGGACGAAACGAAGAAGGCTTGCTGGGATTGGCATTCCATCCAAACTACGCTCGTAATGGCCACTTCTTTGTTTACTACTCAAGAGCTGACAAAGTACGCACCTCGCGGATCTCGCGTTTCACAGTCAGCAAAACGGACCCCAACAAGGCCGATCCAAATTCGGAAAAGGTAATCTTGGAGATCGACCAACCGTTCCACAATCACAATGGTGGCTCGATCGCGTTCGGACCGGATGGTTTTCTGTACATCGGTTTGGGTGACGGCGGCGATCGAAACGATCCATTGTCGAGTGGTCAGGATCTGTCGTCGTTGCTGGGCTCGATCCTGCGAATCGATGTGAACGTG
>CAYQMZ010000199.1:0-10899 GCA_964418725.1 uncultured Pirellulaceae bacterium | reverse complement strand
GGCCTGTCCATTGCCCGAACGGTGCAAAACGCACGCAACGATGTGTTCCCTACGCTGAACGAGTTCGCTCCACAACTGCAAGAATTGGATTACAACACCGAATGGATCCAGCAACGGGTTGCCGACTTAGGTGAGCACGCGAACGGACTGCTTGAAACGGCAGTGAACCGCAGCATCGCGACCGAGGCAGAAACATTTGATGCCGACGTGATGAGTCTCGGCAAACAAGTGCAGCAGGCCGTCGATCTTGCAAAAACGTTGCGAGATGATCTCGCGCCGGCGCTCGACGAGGCGGAGAGCAAGACCAAACAAGCCCGCCAACAGATCGCTCAGACGCTAGGACTGCCTGAAGGCAACTGCCTCCGCGAATACAAAGCCAACCCTGACACGCACCTCGCAAACGGACGGAAGCTGTTTGCCGCCTCGCAAGCAGCTCTACAGCACGGTGGTGTCACATCGGCTGCACAGGCACAAGAGACACTGCGTGAAGAGCTGGCGACCAGCAATCAACTTGTCGAACAGTCTCTCCAAATCCTCACGGAATTCGACGGCAATACGCTGAAGGCCCGTCAGAGTGTTGGTGACGTATCCGACAAGGTACCTCGACACGAAGAGTTGCTGGCTAACGCACACGAACGTTTTGCAGATTCGGCTCTCGTCCTTAAAGCTGGTGACCCGTCATATGAGGACTCAACCGCCACGGTCGACACACACCTGAATCTGTGTCGTGATTCTTTGCAGGACGCCACTCAGTTGTTGCGTAGTGCTTCCGAATTGTTTCGCGAGGCCAAGCTAATCGAAGCTCAAAAGACTCTCGCTTCGGCCGAATCAGAAACGCAAGACGCCGACTCGAAACTTTCCGAGATTGCCAAGCACTGCGACCAACTGAACGCGATCAACCGCGAAAATGCGGGCAAGCTCAACGCTATGCTGAGTGAAGCCGATGGATATTCGTCCCTCGCACACGACCGCCGCACGATGAAACCGACGATCGAAGCCTACGAGAAACTCATCGACGAGATCCATGCCGCACAACGAGAGCTTCAACACACCTTGCCACGCGACCCGTTCCACGACCGCTCCGCCATCGACGGGTTCAGCGAAAATGTGGCAAACATGAAGGCAGCGATTGATGCGGACCATGATGCCCATGCAGAGGCTGCTCGAGCCTTGGCTGGCGCAAAGAAAGAACGAGAAACAGCCGAGCGACTGATTGGCGAAGCCAGACACGACGGAATCCCTGACAGCCCAACAACAACCCAAAACATCCGCGACATTCGCAGCCATGACAGTGAGCTTGCACAAGTCGAGCGTGAGCTGCACGGCCAACACAATGACTGGAAACGAGTCGATCAGGTGGCAGCCCGAATTCACGGACAAATCGGCGTAGAAGCGGGGCGTCTGCGAGGCGAATTGCAGCGAGCCCAACGACTGGTCTCTATCTTCCAAGATGCTTCGGATTCAGTGTTCGAGGCGACGCGTTGGACCGGCGGTTTCGGAACACGAATCTTCGGATCACCAGGATCTGGCGATCTGCAAAGAGCTCGCGACGCCCTCAATCGCGGCGACTACGCAGCTATGGCCGAGCTAGCGCGATCCGCCAAAATCGCCGCCGCTCACGCAATCCAACGTGCCCAACGAGAAGTCTATCGACGTCAGCGAGAACAGGCTCGACGCGAAGAAGCGGCGCGCCGAAGACGTCGAAAAGCCTCTATGAGCATTGGTGGCAACAGCGGTCTCGGTGGAATCGGAAGAGGTATTGGCCGAGGAATCGGCGGCGGCGGAAGCAGTCGAGGCTCGTCAGGATCCGGTTCGGGTTTCAGTCGATCTGGCTGGTAAATGGCGCAATGCCGCAAATTGCATCCAACCAGTCGCTCGCCTGATACGCTATAGCTTGTTCATCACGCGAGAGTCCCAACCATGACGACCATAGAACGAGTCACGACAGTCGACGCTAGGTTCCCGCTGAAGGACGGCGCGGGTACCGATGCCGTTCACACGGATCCACAATACGGATACGCCGTCACCCTTCTGCACGCAGATGACGGCACTGTGGGTTCGGGCATCACATATACGCTTGGTGGCGGTACGAATCTGATTTGTGACGCCGTCAAACTACTATCGGAACCTATTGTCGGCCGCGAAATCGAAGAGCTGATGGCTCACTTCGGTTCCGTCCAACGACAGATCGCGGAACACTCGCAAATCCGCTGGCTTGGCCCGCACAAAGGCGTCACTCACTCGGCGCTTTCGTCGATCACCAACGCTTGCTTCGACTTATGGGCCAAGCAACGCAAGATGCCGCTTTGGAAGTTGCTACTTGAGTTAGATTCGGAGTCGCTCGTTCGGTTGATCGACCTCAGCTACTACGAAGACGTGCTAACACCACGAGAGGCGATCGGGCTGCTGGATCACTACCGAGAGTCGCGTCCCCAACGTGAGTCCATTATCGAATCGGGCTACCCCGGCTACGACACATCCGTGGGCTGGTACCAGTACAGCGACGAAAAGGTGGCCGACAACGCACGACGAGCTGTCGATGCAGGCTTCACCGCGATGAAGTTGAAGGTAGGTGGCCTGGATCTTGATCATGACGTCCGGCGAACTCATCTGATCCGTGAGTCGGTGGGGCGCGACGTGCGGATCATGCTCGACGCGAATCAGGCTTGGTCACTTCCTCGGGCAGTCGACGCCATGGCCCGCCTGAGAACGATGAACCCGTTCTGGATGGAAGAACCCACCCAACCAGACGACGTGATGGCTCACCAAACTCTCGCTCGCGTGATTGCTCCGATTCCAATCGCCGTTGGCGAAGCTGTGGCGAACCGCGTGATTTGGAAGAACTTCTTGCAAGCCGGCGCCGTGGGTATTGTTCAAGCCGACTGTACGCGACTGGCCGGCGTCAGTGAGTTCTTGGCCGTCATCCTGCTGGCGAAGAAGTTTCCAGTACGCGTCGTCCCCCACGTCGGTGACATGGGCCAGATCCACCAACACCTCGTGCTATTCAATCACATCGCGTTAGACCACGATCCGCTGTTCTTAGAGCACATCCCGCATCTTCGTGACTACTTCGTTCACCCCGCCGAAATCAAAGACGGCTGTTATAAGACGCCGCAAGAACCTGGATGCAGCACTGACTTAAGACTAGATCGCTTGAACTAGATTGGAAAACAAGCCCGACAGTTCACTGTCAGTTGCGTTTCGTTCGTTCCAAGATGAATTCCTGCAGCGCGTCACGCATCTGGTCGGACTTACCACGCTGCAACCTTATCACGCGAACGTTTCGACTCCGATTTTTCCCGGCTCCGCTATCCAGCGAACTTACGAACGTCTTGATCTCCTGACGAAGTTCCGGGGGCGCTCGCATGACGATTGAGTTCGTCGTGTTGTCCACGTCCAGTGTCAGCACAGGCGCACCGGCCGCGGCATTGATTTGCTGCAGCACCGATGCAACCTCGGGGCTTACACCTTCGGGTATCTCGACTTTCCGCCTTCCTCCACCGCTTTGCAACTGTGAACGGTAGACGTTCTCCAAGATTCCCAACACACGGTCAGCCTGAGTATTCTCGAGACGAATCAATTCGGGCTGATGGACGACGATTGGGTTCGCCAGTTCCTTCGTGTCCAGAACCCGCAGCAACTCTTTGATCAATTCGCGTTCCTTGCGATCACCGTGAATGATCAACGCATTCAGCCGATCGTCAGCCACCACTGCCACGTTTCCAAACGTTGGACCAAAGAGACTCCCGTATCCACCAAAGCCGCCCATCCCAGCAGGCGGACCAGGACGACCATCTCGGCCGCCAAACCCTGAGGACGCACTATCATTCTTGCGTAGCTGTTCAAATAGGTCGCCCAGCAATTGACGCATCTCAGATGCCCCCGTGTTCCGCAGCAGAAAGACAGCGAAGTCTGAACCGTAGCTGCTGGACTCGTCTTCACTTGACCGACTGATTGCTCGCAGCAAATCCTCTAGCTGGTCAAGGGCTTCGTGGTCTGTCGATGCGATCGTAATCTGATCTTCCTCCGGCACGATCACCACAGGGCTCCCGATTGCATCATCCCCCAACGATTTCACATCATCATTGCTATCGACCACGTCGACCTGTGACTCGTCACCGTCAGAAGATTGGCTAGCGCCGGATTGCTGATCCGTTTGTGCTGGCGCACGTGTCGTAGTTTGCACAGCCACATATTTTGTTCCACCGACGGGCAACGCCACGCTATTGTCTTCCTCACCAACGGCTTGAGGTAACAACTCTCGATTCGAGTTGCTATCCGTCGTGGGCTCCGCCGCCTCGTTGATTTGCAACATTGGATCAGCAGGCGCCACAATCTCGATACGGTTCTTTCGCATCCTTGGCCAGATGCTCTTGATCTGCTGAACCGCTTCATTGACGTCCCCCTTAAAAGGGATCGTCCGCACGTCGCCGCCTCCCCCCTGCCCTGCCCGTTCGTCACGAGACGCCAGAGAGGTCTCCCCCATTTTGATCAACAGGTTCCTAATTTGATCAATCTGCTTCTTGTTGCCTCGGACATAGAGCCGCGATGAAAAGAAGTCGCTGGTCATCGTCGGCGCAGCTGAAGCTGGCTGATTTTCGAAAAGCGTGTCGACGGCACTTTCAACCGTCCATGGCTCTACATACTCCAGATCAAAGATCTCTAACTCCGAGTCTTCTCCAGCAAGCTGGCCCAGCGTTGCCGCCACACGTTCATGCTGCTCATTTGAGCCAACAAGAATCAGCGAATTCCCAAACTCATCAATCTCAATCGTTGGCGGCGGACTTGTACCTTGCAGCAATCCCGTGATGGCCGCCCGAGCGGAATTGCCGGAGAGGTTTGTTAAGGCGTAGGTTTTGGCCGACCGCGTCGCATCAGCAAGCGCCGGAGTATCCAACTGCATCATCAAGTCTGCAAAGATCTGATGATTCTTAGGTGTGGCCACCAGGAAGATCGTGTTGGTCGGTTCCTGAAACGACAGAGAAAAGTTTCCATTCCCGGCGAATGTTCGTGAAAGTGAATCAAAGATCTGCCTAGAGTTCTCACTCTTCACCGGGTACGCCGTCATTCTTGACTCTTGCCCGGGAGCTGTATCCAGCTGCTCGACCAGTTTAGCAACACGAACATGGTCAGCCTCATTGGCCGCCACGATCAGTGAACCGCTCGCGCCGTCGCTCGCAACACGAACCTGTGGCATCAAACGCTCGAGCGAGCCCGGGATATTCGAAGGATTGGCGGGCTTCAAAGCGTAGACTTGCGTCGAAACATTCGCCCCCGGAACGCGATTCAGGTCCTCCAGCACTTGCCGTACTTCATCGTGCTTCGTCGCGTTCGTAGTCACGATCAGCACGTTTGCATCGCTGTCGTAGGAAACTCTGCCGTCATCCACCAGATCAGAGATGGCCGGATAGACCTGGCCGGCGGACGCCGTATCAACTCGATAGACCTTCGTAGACTTACCGCCAACGCCCGGCGTGTCCATTTGCTCGACCAGCGAGCCGATTGCCTTATGCTCTTCCTCGGTAGCAGAAGCGATCAGCGTGTTATTGTCGGTGTCGTAGGTGACTTCGGCGTCATCGAATAGATCACGCACCGCATAGCGAGCCAAACGCGACTTACCGAACTTGAACGGATAGACTTTGACGACGCGTTTCTTTTTGGGTGGCACTTGCGCAAGCAACTCATCGACCAGCCCCTTCATGGTTTCTTGGTCGCGTTCGCTTCCACGTACAATCAGGCTGTTGGTTTGTTCGTTCAACCGAATAGCCAACCGCGACATTAGCGAGTCGTCTATCGATTCGTAGACATCCTCGACGTCAATCTGTTCCTTATCCAACGCATAGACCTTGGTGACGCTCGTCCCAGCCGCACCACCATTCATTTTATCGGCGGCCTCCTTCAAGAGAGTGTGCTCTGCGCTGGTGGCCGTCGCGATCACGGAATTGGCGCCGTCAATAAAGCTGATGCGAGCCCGCGGTGCGATGCGTTCGAATGCATTCGCGGCGTCTCGGCCCGATGAGCGATCAAAACGATAAATCTCAGTGGATTGTCGCGATCGCTGGCCGGGCACATCCATCTGCTTCACGACATTGGCGATCTGTTCGTGTTGTTCAGCCAACGCCGTTACCGCAAGCGTCCCAGTATCGTCGTCGCTGGTGACTCGAACATCGTCGAACAGGTCTCGAAGTATGTACCTGGCCGCATCCGAATCAGTGTTTTCGAACCGGTAGATTTTGGCTACGCGTTCTGGAGCCGCCGGCACCTGCGCCAGAATCTCGTCGACCCACTGCTTTAGCAGTTGCTGATCTTTCGCTGTGCCTCTCGCGATCAAACTGTTGGTCTGTTCGTTCACGCGGAAATTCATTCGAGACAACAGACTTTGGTCGATCGAATCAATCATGTCATCCGCATCGATCTGCTTTCGATCCAGGGCGTATACCTTGGTGACTTGATCATCCGAATCACCAGCCATCTTTTCCGCGATCTGCTGAAAAGTCTCGTGCTCTTCCGCCGTTGCGGTTGCCACCACTGTGCCGTTCCGAGGCAGATAGACCACACGAGCTCTCCGCGCGACTCGCTCGAATGCATACTCAGCCGCCCGCCCCGCACCGGATGGAAATCGGTAGACCTCCGTTCGAACTTGATCACGCGAACCTGGCACGTCCACTTGAGCAATGACGTTCGCGATTTCGGCATGATCGTCTGGCAACGCGGTTGCAAGAATCGCTCCAGCGTCGTCATCCGCTGTCAGGCGAGCTTCCGGAAACAACCCGCTGAGCAAGTAGCGTGTATTGTCGGGATCGGCGTGCTTCAACGGATACAGCTTCGCCGTCACCTTTTCTTTCGAAGGTATCTTTGCCGTCAGCTCGTCGATCAGTTCCTTCAACTGAGCCTGATCATTCTCCACGCCCCGCACGATCAGACTGTTCATTTGCTCATTCATCCGAATGGACAAACGTGCCTGAAGAGAGTCATCAATAGATGCCAGCACGTCATCGATATTCAGCCGCTTCTTATCAACCGCATAGACACGCGTAACCGTCTCGCCATCGTCACCGGTCATTTTTGCGATGACATCACGGAACATCGCGTGCTCTTCGGGTGTTGCAGTGGCAACCACGGAATTCGTGCCGTATACACGACTCACGCGAGCCCGCGGAGCCAGGCGTTCGAAGATCCGCTCCGCCGAAGTGCTACTTGTCCGATCGAATCGATAGATTTCCGTGGTCCGCTG
The DNA here is from genome assembly GCA_964418725.1 of uncultured Pirellulaceae bacterium. GTDB lineage: Bacteria > Planctomycetota > Planctomycetia > Pirellulales > Pirellulaceae > CAYNJG01. The sequence goes on along the minus strand of CAYQMZ010000199.1, from coordinate 3,665 downwards.
ACTGGTGCCCTCTTTGGTGAATTGATCCACAGCTTGTTGGGCCTTCCGGTGATCAGACTCACTCGCCCAGACCACAACCGTTCGATTCTGCTCGTTGGCCGCAACCCACACATTGGGAATCAGTTGTTGCAGAATGCTGCTAACCTGCCCCGCGGATGCCTGTCCGACCGGATATGCCTTCACGGTCTTCTTGTCGGGGTTTTGATCGAACTGTTGAATCGCGTCCCCAAGTCGCTTGTGGTCTCTTGAAGAGCCCACGGCCGCGATAGAACGCTGCTCAGCAGTCATGCGCATGTTCGGCAACGTACGCTGCAGCAGCTGTATTACCGTAGACGGCGCAACGGATTCGACACGATAAGTTTTTGCGAAATCCCCGGTCTGCTCGCCCGCCGGCGTATCCAGTTGTTCGATGATGCCTTTGATCTTTGCCTGCTCGCTCAGCGGGGCGGTCACCAGGACGCGATTCGCCACTTCGTCGGCCGAGAACTTGATGTTCGGGCGCAATCCCTGCAGCATCGTCACCACCTTTGCTACGTCGCCTCGGTTGATCGGATAACTCAGCAACACGTCTTCGAATTGAGCGTCATCGTTTTGTCCAGCAAACGCGGCCAGAGTGTTTGCGATCTTCTGATGCTCCTGCGGCGTGGCCCAAATCATCATGCGATTACGTTTCGGCTCGGCTTTCAACTGCCCATTACGCACGATGGGCTTCAACAGCGTTTGCATGTCCGAGAGTTCCATCAACTCACCAGAGTAGCTTTTCCATACGGGATCACGCTTTGCTGGCAAAACCGCGACGATCTCATCAAGCCGCTTCTGCACATCCGGCAACACGACTGGCGTGGCCCAAACCAACAGCGCATCACGCTCTTCGTTCAGCACCATGCGTACGTCGCCAAACTCTTTCTTGAGCATCGCCAACAGCCGGCTTGGATCCTCGACCGCAATTGGATAACTCTGCATCTCCGGCTGTGCGGCATCACCCAACTCGGACTCGACTTGCTCGATTGCCTGAACGAGAAGTTGGTGATCAGCTTCGGTCGCCACCACAGCCAGCTGGTTTCGGCCTGGCACATTGGTGACACGTGCCTGAGGTGCCACCTGCTTGACGGAATCCAGGAACTTTTGGTCGATCTTTTTCTGCAAAGTAATAAATCGCAACGACGGCTTCTCTTCGTTGAGTTCAGCCGCATCGAGCTGCTCAATTGCACTCTTCGCAATCTGCAGATCCAATGCTGTCCCACGCACGGCCACGCGATTTCCATTGGCTACGACGCTTGCTCGAGGAATGAGAGGCTTCACAAGCTGCAGCACTTGCTCGACCAACTCCGGCCGCACGTCGTAGACGGCGACGGATTCTTTCGACGCTTCACCAACGGCGTCCAGTGTCTTCAGAGTTTCCGTAACGCGGGAATGTTGAGCCGCAGTACCAACTACAAAGAGCCGTTTTGATGCCTCGTCGGAGGAAACCTGCACACCACCAACGGACTGCACGAGCAACGTCTTTAGCTGCTCTAAATCATCGGAAGCGACGGTGTACGTGACCAGACGAGGCTGGCTTTCCCCGGTTACGTTCGCCTTTAGCTGTTGAAGTGTCTTTCCAATCGATTCCTGTTGCCCCGCCGGCGCATAAACCGAGATCTGTTCAACACGACCGTCCCCGGTGATTGGAAGCGTGTCACCATAGAGCTTCTTGAGGGTCTCAACCGTTGGCCCCAGATCCAGCCCTGCAGACGAGTGAACTTGAAAGACCGGCGGAGGTGGCGGCGGCTTTTTCTGTGTTTTCTTGGGTGGCTCTTTCTTCTTTGGCTGCTGTTTCTTGGGACTCGGCTTTGGGATCGATTCGATCTGACGCCGGATGTCTTCAACACGTCCGGCGGTATCCACAACCATCAGCTGCCCCGTTGCAGGTAGAGGAGTCGCACGTCCGTTAGTTCCCAAGAATGCACTGACCTCGGTCAACACGCTTTCGACAGGTCTCCCCTCAAGCGGAAATACGACACTGACGAATTCGAACCGTCCACGCGACGCCAAATCACCAGGAGCGACCTTAGGTACCTGGTCATAGGCAACGCCATCCGCCGTGGGCGAAACGATCAGCATCTTGTCTCGACGAACCAGCGTGAAGCCTTTGCTCTGCAATACGCCGTTCAGCAGATCAATTGCCTCGCTGGGCGTGTGGTTCTTGGTGTCGGAATAGTTGAAGACACCTGCGGGCGCCTCGTTCATGACAAGTGCAAGCCCTGCTTGGCCGGCGAACCAAGAGAGCACGTCCGGCCACGGTTCATCTCGGAAAGTGAATCGCAACTTGTTACCAGCCACCAGCTCGGTGAACTGCGACCTCTGCGCCACCGAGAGCAATTCAGCCAGTCGCTCGTTGGTAGTTGCAATGATGCCTGCACGCTGATCCGCAGCGGCCGCAATCAGGGCTTGCCGTCGCCCATCCAGGATCTTCTTCACTTCCGCATTCTGCTGATCGCTCAGTTTCAGACGAGCCGAATAAGACGGATCTCCAAGCGCCGTGTAGTCAGCAACAGCAGGCTCTTGTGCAAACAAGGTCGAGGACGAAAGGAGCAGGAAACCGACGAGAGAAAGGAACAAGCGTCGAATCGGCACGTTTTCACAACGCGATCGCAACGTGAACATAAGCATATTTCTACGAGGCGGGGCAAACGCCAGAGGCGCAAAGGGAGGTGGGAAGCCATATAGGCTATGTCCCGGTGGCGAGCTTGTCGAGTTTCATCACCAACCTCGCTCGGCTGCGTTAAAAAACGCGTACCAACGAAAAAAGGCGTCCCTAAAAGGGACGCCTTCCTGCTTACTCAAGGAATGACTGTCGAGCAGTCATTAACGCTTACTTGCGGCGACGTCGCATGACGCCAAGGCAAAGGATAGACATCATGGCCATCAAGCCGGTTCCTGGCTCAGGAACGAAGTTTACGTCAGAACCTTTCCAGGTTACGACAACGTTGCTCAGGTCAGCACCTTCGGCAGGAGCATTGATCGTCAACGTCGCCCAGCCAAGGTCGCTGCCATCGTTAGGACCAGTTTGCAAAGAAGTAATGTCTTCCAGAGCACCGTTCAGAGTTGGAAGCTCAGCTTGACCGACGATTACACCGTCGATTCGAAGGCTCATACCAACTACGTCGCGAGCGTCAGCACCAACGTATTGAGCTCCAGTTTCAGGAGCTGGACCACTCTGCCACTCGTCGAAACCGATCGAGATACCAGTCGTCGAACCTTCTTCTGGAAGGTTGGTCTCACTGCCGACACCAGCGTATCCGTCACCCGTGCCTTCTAGCAGTGGGTCGCCAGGACGAACGAAGTTGAAGCTGAACCCGTCAGCAGGACGATCTGTACCGCCGCCAACACGAAGTGCAGCACTAATCGAAACCATTCCGTCAACGATACTTGCTTCCAAGTTGTCGATGTGGTGAGCAGCGTTAGCTCCACCGGTACGACCACCAAAGACGAACTGTCCGCCGCCACCGACGTCAGGAAGGATAACAGTACCACGCTGGCCATTAGCAGCGTCCGTTACCTTAAGGTAACCAGTTCCGCCAAGTCCGCCTTCGCCTCGGATTTCGCCGTCACCGATGAGCGTTGCACCTTCAACGGCACCAGAGTCAAAGTCGAAGCAAACTTGTGCTTCTGATGTGTCGCAG